>JAAZAC010000189.1 GCA_012514545.1 Actinomycetales bacterium
GACGCACGAGGGCCCCGCCGACCGGCGGGGCCCTCGTGGCGAGTGCTGGGCGGCGTCGTCAGCCGACCACCGCGAGGATGTCGCGCGCGGAGAGGATGAGGTACTCCTCGCCCTTGTACTTCACCTCGGTGCCGCCGTACTTGCTGTAGATGACCCGGTCGCCGACGGCGACGTCGATCGGCACCCGCTGACCCTTGTCGTCGATGCGGCCGGGGCCGACCGCCAGGACCTCGCCCTCCTGGGGCTTCTCCTTGGCGGTGTCGGGGATGACGAGCCCGGAGGCGGTGGTCTGCTCCGCCTCGAGCGTGCGGACGACCACCCGGTCCTCGAGCGGCTTGATGGAGACCGACACAGCGGACCTCCCCTTCTCACAGTCGTGGGAACGGAACGTTCAGCGCCGTCACCGGGGGCTGCCGTCGTCGCGGGTGCCGGTCAGCCCGACCAGGAACAGCTGGCACCCGCCTTGCGGGAGTGCCAGGAGTCAATCTAGGGCGGCGTTAGCACTCAGTCAACGCGAGTGCCAACGCGCCGCCGCGCGCACCGCGCCCGTGCGAGGATCGGCGTCGTGGACGCCGAGACCCTGTCCCTGCTGCTCAGCAAGCCGGGCTGGGCGCTGCTCGGCGCCCTCCCCCCGTACGACGAGCGGCGCGCCATGGCCATCGCCGAGCGCCTGCGGCGCGAGGGCGTCGACCCCCGGCTCATCGCCGGCGCGCTGACGCAGTCCCGGCTCCGCGCGCAGGCCCGCGCGAAGTTCGACGACTTCGCCGACGGCATGGTCTTCACGCAGGCCGGCCTCGAGCAGGCGACCCGGCTCGCCGTCGGCGCCCGGCACGCCCGGCGGTTCCAGGCCGCCGGCTGCACGAAGGTCGCCGACCTCACGTGCGGCATCGGCGGCGACGCGATGGCGATGGCCGCCCTCGGCCTGAGCGTGCTCGCGTGCGACGTCGACGAGCTCACCGCCGCGATCGCGACCGTCAACCTGCGCCACTTCCCCGACGCCGAGGTGCGGCACGCCGACGGCCTCGCCCTCGACCTCGTCGCCGAGGGCGTGGACGGCGCGTTCGCCGACCCGTCCCGCCGCACGGCCGAGGGCCGGCGCACCCACGACCCGCGCGCCGCGACCCCGCCGCTCGACGCGGTGCTCGAGGTGCGCCGGCAGGTGCCCGCGCTGGGCGTCAAGGTCGGGCCGGCCGTGCCGCACCGCGCGCTGCCCGCCGACGCCGAGACCCAGTGGGTCAGCGTCGACGGCGAGGTCGTCGAGGCCGGGATCTGGTTCGGCCCGCTCGCCCCGGACGGGCCCGGCCGGACGGCGCTCGTCCTGCGCGGCCGGGCGGCGACGACCGTGCGCGGCCCGGCGCCGCGCCCCGACGTCGGCCCCGTGGGGACCTACCTCTACGAGCCCGACGGCGCCGTCCTGCGCGCGGGGCTCGTCGGCGTCGTCGCCGAACAGGTGCACGGCCGCCTCCTCGACGCCACGATTGCCTACGTGACCTCGGACGTGCTGGCCCCGACGGACGCGGCGACCGCGTACCGGGTGCTCGACGTCATGCCGTTCGGCCTCAAGCGCCTGCGCACGGCCCTGCGCGAGCGCGGCGTCGGGCGCCTGACGATCAAGAAGCGCGGCACCGCCGTCGTGCCCGAGCAGCTGCGCCGCCAGCTCGACCTGCGCGGCGACGCCGAGGCGACGATCGTGCTCACCCGCATCGCCGGGAGCCAGCACGTGCTGCTCGTCGAGCCCGTCCCCGAGCCCGACGCCCCGGGGGACTGATGGAGATCCCGTTCGCCCCGTCCGAGCGCTCGACCATCGGGATCGAGTGGGAGCTCGCGCTCGTCGACGCGGACTCGGGCGACCTGCGGCAGGTGGCGCAGACGGTGCTCGACGCCGTCGCGCCGGCGTCGGGCGGGGACCACCCGACGATCAAGCAGGAGCTGCTGCTCAACACCGTGGAGATCGTCACGGGCGTGTGCCGCACCGTCGCGGAGGCCGGCGCCGACCTCGCGCGCACGGTCGACGAGCTCCGCACGGTGACCGACCCCCTGCGCGTCGAGCTCATGTGCGCCGGGACGCACCCGTTCGCGTCGTGGAGCAACCAGCGCGTCACGGACAAGCAGCGGTACGCCACGCTCATCGACCGGACCCAGTGGTGGGGCCGGCAGATGCTCATCTACGGCATCCACGTGCACGTCGGCATCGAGGACCGCGACAAGGTGCTGCCGATCCTGCGCGCGGTCCTCGCGTACTACCCGCACCTGCAGGCGCTGTCGGCGTCGTCGCCGTTCTGGGGCGGCCGGGACACCAACTACGCCTCCAACCGGGCCCTGATGTTCCAGCAGCTCCCGACGGCGGGGCTCCCCTTCCAGTTCGACAGGTGGGCGGACTTCGAGGCGTACACGGCCGACATGCTGCACACCGGCGTCATCGACGACATCAGCGAGATCCGCTGGGACCTGCGGCCGTCCCCGCGGCTCGGCACGCTCGAGATGCGGATCTGCGACGGCGCGTCGAACCTCGCCGAGGTGCTCGCCCTCGCCGCGCTCACCCAGTGCCTCGTCGAGCACTTCTCGACGCTGTACGACGCCGGGGAGCCGCTGCCCCGCCTGCAGCCGTGGTTCGTGCAGGAGAACAAGTGGCGCTCGGCGCGCTACGGGATGGACGCGATCATCATCACGTCCGCGGCGGGCGACGAGGAGCTCGTGGCCGACGCCGTCGAGCGGCTGCTCGACGAGCTCGCCCCGACCGCCGAGCGGCTCGGCTGCACCGAGGAGCTGGCCGGCGTGCGGACGATCCTGCGCAAGGGCGCGGGCTACCAGCGGCAGCGGGCGGTGGCGCGCCGGCACGGCGGCGAGCTGGGCCCGGTCGTCGAGGGGCTCGTCGCCGAGATGCGGGCCGGCCGGCCGCTCTGAGCGCGGGCGCGCGGGCCCCGTCCCGGGCGCCCCGCCCTGGCCGCTCAGTCCGCGGGGCGCTCAGTCCGCGGGGGCGACGACGCCGACGTCGGCCGGGCCGGGCTCGTGCGACCCGGCGCGGGCCGCCAGGACGATCGCGAGCGCGGCGACGGCCGCGACGACGGCGAGCGCCAGCGCCGCGACCACCGTGAAGACCCGCCCCGCGGGCCTGGACCCGGTCACGGCGGGGGTATCGGCCCCCGGAGCCGTTCTCTTGACCGGCCGTCCGGGTGGTTGTGGTCACCGTGGTCGTGGTCACCGTGGTCGTGGTCACCGTGGTCGTGGGCGTGCGGCCGGGCACCGCTCTCTCTGTCCCCGCCTACTACTTGGCATCGCCCAGTAGTTGGGTATACCTTCATCGGCATGACTCCCGACCGCGACACCCAGCTCCTCAAGGGGGTGCTCCCCATGCTCGTGCTGGCGCTGCTGGCCGAGCGGGAGTCGTACGGCTACGAGCTGGTGACCCGCCTCCACGACGCCGGCCTCGTCGGCATGACGGCCGGGACGGTCTACCCCGTCCTCAACCGGCTCGAGCGCGAGGGCGCGGTGGCCTCCCGGCTCGTCGCCTCGCCGTCGGGCCCGGCGCGCAAGTACTACCGCCCGACGGCCGACGGGGCCGCCGAGCTCGCCGACGCCCGGTCCGCCTGGGCCGACCTCAGCCGCACCGTCGCGTCGGTGCTCGCGCGGCTCGACGCCGCGACCGCCCCCGCGCCGTCCGACCCTGACCCCTCGGACCCCGCCCCCTCGGACCCCGCCCCCTCGGACCCCGCCCCCTCGAAGGAGTGACGATGGCCCGCACCGACGCCCTGCGCCGCGAGGCGTACCTGGCCCGCTTCGCCTGGCACATGCAGGACTACCCCCAGCGCGACTACCGCCGGATCCGCGACGACCTGCGGCGCGAGATCGACGCCGCCGCGGCCGACGTCGGGATGCGGGCCGCGCTGCGCGACATGGGCCACCCGCACGCGCTCGCGCGGGGCTACCACGCCGAGCTCGGCCGGCCCGTCCCCCGCTGGGCGACCGGCGCGGTCGCGGGAGCCGGCGTCGTGGTCGTGATCGTCGTCCTCGCGGCCGCGTACGGCCTCGGCGTGCTCGACGGCCTCGCCGGGGCCGGCGGCGGCACCGTGACGCTGCACCCCTTCGGGACCACCACGACGTACACCGCGACCGACGCCGAGGTCTCCGCCGCGGCCGAGATCACCTGGGGCACGCTCGCCGTCGTCGGCGGGGTCGCCGCCGTCGTGCTCCTCCTCGCCGCCCGCGCCTGGCGGCTGGTCCGCCGGTAGGCGCCCGCGAGCGCAGCGGTCAGGCGGACGCCTCGGCCAGCCACATCTGCATCGCCACGACCCGGGTCGCCGCCTCGCGCAGCCGCTCCAGGGGCAGGCGGCCCGAGTCCACCGCGGCGACGAGCGCCGCGTGGGCGGCCCCGACGTCGGGCGGCATGAGGACGAGGTCCGCGCCCGCGGCCACCGCGCGGACGGACTCCTCGCCCGCCGGACCGCCCGCCACGGCCCCCATGTCGAGGGCGTCGGTGACGGCCACGCCCTCGAACCCGAGCTCGTCGCGCAGCAGCGCGTAGGTCGCCGGCGACAGCGACGACGGCACGCCGGGGTCCAGCGCCGCGACGTCGAGGTGACCCACCATGACGGCCGGCACCCCGGCGTCGACGGCCGCCCGGAAGGGCACCAGGTCGCGCGCCTCCAGCGACGGCAGGCTCGCCGCCTGCACCGGCAGCCCGACGTGGCTGTCCGTCGTCACCGAGCCGTGGCCCGGGAAGTGCTTGACCACCGGCACCGCCCCGCCCTCGAGGAGTCCGCCCGAGGCGGCGACGACGGCCCGCGCCGCTGCCGCGGGGTCGCTCGACGCCGAGCGGTCCCCGATCGTCGGGTCGGCCGGCCCGATCGTCACGTCGGCGACCGGCGCAAGGTCCATCGTCACCCCGAGCGCGCGCAGGTCCCGCCCGAGCGCCTCGAACCGGGCGCGCGTCGCCGCGGGGTCGGTGCCCCCGAAGGCCGCGAACGGCGGCAGGTCGGCGAGCAGGCCGGCCAGCCGGGAGACGCGGCCGCCCTCCTCGTCGATCGCGACGACGGCGGGCCAGGGCCGCCCGTCGGCGCGCACCGCCGCGTGCACGGCCGCCGTCGTGGCGCTCACCTGCGCGAGGTCCACGACGTTCTCGCCCATGACGATGACGCCCGCCACGTGCCAGGCCGCCACGAGCAGGCGGGGGTTGCGCCCGTCGGTCCCGGCGTACCGGGCCACGATGACCTGTCCCGCGAGCCGGTCGAGCGGCATCGCCTCCACCGCGCGCCGCGCCGCCGCCACCGTCGCGAGGGACGGCCCCCAGTCGGTCCGCGGGTTGGCCACGGCCGCGGGCGGCGCGGTGGGCGGGGACAGCCGCACCGGCGCGGCCGCGGCGGCCGGCCCGGGCGCGCGCCCCGGCGCCTCCGCGGGGCCCGGGGTGGGCGAGCTCGCGAGCACGCCGAGGGCGGCCAGCCCGAGGGCCACCGCCACCGTGCCCGTCGCGCGCCGCCGGCCCCGCACGGTCGACCTCAGACCGTCACCCGGGTCAGGGGCATCGACGAGTCCACGGCGAGGTCGAGCGGCGAGGGCGGCAGGCCCCGGCGCACGACGGCGGACCCCAGCGCCGCGATCATCGCGCCGTTGTCGGTGCAGAAGCGGATCGGCGGGATCCGCAGGGTGATGCCGGCCTCGGCGCAGCGCGCCGCCGCCATCTCGCGCAGCTGCGAGTTCGCGGAGAAGCCCCCGCCGATGACGAGCGTGTCCACCCCGTGCCGGCGGCACGCGGCGATCGTCTTGGCGGTGAGGACGTCGGCGACGGCCTCCGCGAAGGAGGCGGCGACGTCGGGCACGGGGATCTCCTCCCCCGCGTCCTGGCGGGCCTCGACCCACCGCGCGACGGCCGTCTTGAGGCCGGAGAACGAGAAGTCGTAGGCGTGCGCGGCCTGGTCCTTCGCCGCCGTGAGGCCGCGCGGGAAGCGGATGGTCGACCGGCCCTCGCGCGCGAGGCGGTCGATGTGCGGGCCGCCCGGGTAGGGCAGGCCGAGCAGGCGGCCGACCTTGTCGAACGCCTCGCCCGCGGCGTCGTCGAGGGTCTGGCCGAGCTCGGTGACGTCCGTCGCGATGTCGTTCACGAGCAGCAGCGACGAGTGGCCCCCGGAGACGACGAGCGCGAGGAACCGCTCGGGGAACGGGCCGTGCACGAGCTCGTCGACGGCGACGTGCCCGATGACGTGGTTGACCCCGTGGAGCGGCCGCCCGAGGCCGACGGCGAGGGCCTTCGCGGCGGCGGCGCCCACGGTCAGCGGTCCGACGAGGCCGGGGCCGGCCGTCACCGCGATGGCCGTGACGTCGTCGAGCGCGACGCCGGCCGTGTCCAGCGCGCGGTCGAGGGTGGGCAGCATCGCCTCGAGGTGGGCGCGCGAGGCGACCTCGGGGATGATCCCGCCGAAGCGGGCGTGCTCGTCGACCGAGGACGCGACCGCGTCCACGAGCAGCTCCGGGCGACCGTCGGCGACGCGCACGAGCGCGACGCCCGTCTCGTCGCACGACGTCTCGATGCCCAGCACCAGGGCGTCGCGGTCGGTCATGGCGGCCAGCGTACGGGCCCGGCGCGCCCCTCCCGGAACCGACGCCCGGGCGGCGGCGCGCTCAGCCGGCGTCCGGGTCGGCGCCGGCGTCCGCGTCGAGGTCCGCGTCGAGGCCGGCGACGGGATCGGTACCGGCCGCGGCGTCCGGGCCGCCGTCGGCCGCCACGCCGCCGTCGGCCCCGCCCGCGCCGCCGAGCTCGAGCCGCATCGTCCAGGCGTCCACGTCCTCCGGCTGGTAGTAGCGCCGCCGCCGCGTGAGCACCACGAACCCGAAGCGCTCGTAGAGCGCGATCGCGGGCGCGTTGTCGACCCGCACCTCCAGCAGGGCCGCGGAGGCCCCGAGCTCGCGCGCGCGGTCGAGCAGCGCGGTGAGCAGCATCGTGCCGACGCCCTGCCGCTGGATCGCGGGCGCGACGCCGATCGTCATCACCTGCGCGACGTCGCCGTCGAACCACAGCCCGGCGTACCCGACGACCGTGTCGCCGAGCGTCGCGACGACGTACCACCGGCCGTGCGCGCGGAGCTCGCCCGCGAGCATCGCCTCGCTCCAGGCCGACGGGCCGAACAGCTGCCGCTCGAGCTCGGCGACCTGCGGCACGTCCGACGGGAGGAAGGCCCGCAGCGCCGGCGCGGCGCCCGGCGTCGTGCCCTCGTCCACGGCCCGCTCCCCGCCGCTCACGCCGTGACGCGCTTGCGCGCCGCGGCAGGCGTGACGTCCGGGCGGCGCAGGTAGAGCGGCTCCGTGGGCAGGTCCGCGCCCCGCGCGACCCGGGTCAGGGCGAGCGCCGCGAGCGCGGCGGGGTCGACCGCGACCGGCGCCCCCGGGGCCGCGTGGAGCTCGTCCGGGTGGGCGAGCGCGCCCGGGCCGACGGCGACGGCCCCCGCGCCGAGCGTCGCGGCCACGACCGCGGGGCGCTCCACGACGGGGCCGGCGACCGCGGCGACGTCGGGACCCTCGTTCTGCCCCGCGGGCCGGTACCGGGCCGCGTACACCTCGCGCCGGCGCGCGTCGGTGACGACGAGCACGTCGTCCTCGGTGGCCACCCCGGCCGCGTACGCCTGCGCGGCGAGCGCGTCGAGGCTGGGCACCCCGTGCACCGGCACGCCGAGCGCGCGGGCGAGCACACGCGCGGTGACGAGCCCCGCGCGCAGGCCGGTGTAGGGCGCCGGCCCGGTGCCGACGACGACGGCCCGCACGTCGTGCCGCCGCCCGCCCGCCTCGGCCAGCGCCTCGGTGATCATCGGGGCGAGCAGCTCGGCGTGGCGGCGGGGCTCGGTCGCGCGGCGGGCGGCCAGGACGGGGCCCGGCCTGCCGTCGTCGAGGGCGAGGAGACTCACCGCGACGTCGCCCGAGGTGTCGATCGCGAGCAGCACGCGGTCATCCTCCCATCAGGCGGTCGGGAGCTCGACGCCGGCCCAGCGCGGCCCGACGCCGGTCACGGTGACGCGCCGCACGCCCACCTCGGCGTCGAGCACGTCCCCGACGGGGGCGAGCCCGCCGTGCGGGCGCTCGATGACCACCTCGAGCCGGTCGTCGGCGAGCACCTCGACGAGCCCCTCGCCCCACTCGACCACCGTCACGGACTCCTCGAGCCCGGCGTCCAGGTCGAGCGCGTCCAGCTCCTCCATCGACCCGAGCCGGTAGGCGTCCACGTGCACGAGCGGCGGCCCGTCGCCGAGCGGCGGGTGCACCCGGGCGATGATGAACGTCGGCGACGCGACCTGCCCGCGCACGCCCAGCCCCTCGCCGATCCCCTGGGTGAGCGTCGTCTTGCCGGAGCCCAGCGCGCCGGTGAGCACGACGAGGTCGCCCGCCCGGAGCAGCCCCGCGAGGGCGCGCCCGTACGCGCGGGTGGCGTCGGCGTCGGGCAGCTCGACGACGACGCTCACCGCCCGCCCCCGCCGCCCGCCGCGGCGAGCAGGGCCGCGTCCCCCCGGTACTCGCGCGGCACGCGCACCCCGAGCCGGGTGACGATCTCGTAGGAGATCGTGTCGCAGGCCACGGCCCAGTCCTCGGCGGTCGGCTCGCCGTCGGTCCCCGCGCCGAAGAGGACGACGACGTCCCCGGCCTCCTCCACCGCGCCCGGGCCGAGGTCGACGACGAACTGGTCCATGCACACGCGGCCCGCGATGCCGAGGCGCCGCCCGCCCACCTGCACCGGCGCCCCCGGGCGGCCGTGCGTGCCGGACGCGTGGCGGGGCACGCCGTCGGCGTACCCCAGGGGGACGACGCCGAGCACCGTCTCGCGGTCGGTGACGTACTCGTGGCCGTAGGAGACGCCGTGCCCGGCCGGGACCCGCTTGGCGAGCACGAGCTCGGCCTCGAGCCGCATCGCCGGGACGAGCCCGAACCGCTCGGGCCCGCCGAGCTGCGGCACCGGTGTCAGGCCGAACACCGCGAGCCCGGGCCGGACGAGGTCGAAGCCCATGGCCGGGTTGGTCAGGGTCGCCGCGGAGTTGGCGAGGTGGCGCACCTCGAGGTGGGCGCCGGCCTTCTCCGCGAGCGCCACCGCGTCGCGGAACACGGCGGCCTGGGCGTGCACCGTGGGGTGGTCGGGCGCGTCCGCCCACGCCAGGTGGGACCAGATCCCGACGACGTCGACCGCGCCCGTGGCCTGGGCGGCGACCGCGGCGTCGAGCAGCGCGGGCAGCTCGGCCGGGGGCACGCCGCC
>JAAZAC010000190.1 GCA_012514545.1 Actinomycetales bacterium
CCATCAAGGAGCTGCTCGCCACGGGCCAGAAGGGCATCCGCGTGGAGCACCTGCTCGGCGCGTGCGTCGAGGAGTTCAAGGAGAACGAGGACCTGCCCAACACGACCAACCCCGACGACTGGGCGCGGATCTCCGGCAAGAAGGGCGAGCGCATCGTCTTCATCCGGACGATCGTCCAGGGCAAGGGCGGTCGCGAGAGCGGGCGCACGATCGAGACGGTCACCCCGACGGGGCAGTACCTCTGAGGCGACCTGCTGCGCCGCGCGGGCGCCGCCGGCCCCCCCGGGGTGGCGCGGGCCGGCTCGATAGGCTGGCGAGGTGACCGTGCGGCGGGTGATGGGGATCGAGACCGAGTACGGGGTCCTCGCCCCCGACCGCCCGACGGCGAACCCCATGCTCCTGTCCGGGCACGTCGTCGCGGCGTACACCGCGCTCACGGCGGCGCCCGGCGGGCACGCGCGCTGGGACTACGCCGACGAGGACCCGCTCGCCGACGCGCGGGGCTTCCGCCTCGACCGAGCGTCCGCCGACCCGTCGATGCTCACCGACGACCCGACGCGCCCCGCCCCGCCGGGTCCGGACGAGGGCGCGCCCGCCGACGAGTCGTCCGGCTGGGGCGCGGCCCCGCTCGACCGCGCCGAGATCGAGGAGGTCGACGACCCCGGCGCGGCGACGACGGTGCTGACCAACGGCGCGCGGCTCTACGTCGACCACGCCCACCCCGAGTACTCCTCGCCCGAGGTGACCAACCCCCGCGACGTCGTCGTCTGGGACAAGGCGGGGGAGCAGGTCATGCTCCGCGCCGCCCGCGCCCTCGCGGCCAACCCGGTCATGCCCGACGTCGTGCTCTACAAGAACAACGTCGACGGCAAGGGCGCCTCCTACGGCACGCACGAGAACTACCTCGTGGACCGGGCGGTGCCGTTCGACGGGCTCGTCGACGCGCTGGTCCCGTTCCTCGTCACGCGCCAGGTGTTCGCCGGCGCGGGCCGCGTGGGCATCGGCCCGACGGGGGAGGTGCCCGGGTTCCAGCTCTCCCAGCGCGCGGACTACATCGAGGCCGAGGTGGGCCTCGAGACCACCCTGCGCCGCCCGATCGTCAACACGCGCGACGAGCCGCACGCGGACCGCAAGCGCTGGCGCCGCCTGCACCTCATCCTCGGCGACGCGACGCTGCTCGAGGTCGCCACGTACCTGCGCCTCGGCACGACCTCGCTCGTGCTGTGGCTGATCGAGCAGGCCCAGGAGCGGCCCGGCCTGCTGGACTTCGTGCCCGGCGTGCGGCTCGCCGACCCGGTCGACGCCGTGCGGCGGGTGAGCCGCGACCTCACCCTGCGGGCACGGCTCGAGCTCGCCGACGGCGGGACCGCCACCGCGCTCGACGTGCAGCGGACGTACCTCACCGCGGTGCGGACCGCCGTCGGGCAGGCCGACCCGGCCACCGCCGACATCCTCGACCGCTGGGCGTCCGTGCTCGACCGGCTGGCCGCCGACCCGACGTCGTGCGCGCGCGAGGTGGAGTGGGTCGCCAAGCTGCGGCTGCTCGAGGCGATGCGCAGCCGCGACCGGATCGGGTGGGACCACCCGCGGCTGGCGGCGATGGACATCCAGTGGTCGGACGTGCGGCCCGAGCGCGGGCTCTACCACCGGCTGCTCGCGGCGGGCGCCGTCGAGCGGCTCGTCACGGACGACGAGGTCGCCCGCGCGGTGCACGAGCCCCCCGACGACACGCGCGCCTACTTCCGGGGCACCGTCGTGCGCCGGTTCGCCGGCCAGGTGCGCGCGGCGAGCTGGGACTCGGTGGTGCTCGACGTGCCGAGCCACGAGTCCCTGCGCCGCGTCCCGCTGCGCGACCCGTGGCGCGGCACCCGCGCGCACGTGGGCGAGCTGCTCGACACCTGCCCCGACGCCGCCACCCTCGTCGACCGCCTCGCGGGCGGCTGACGGCCGCGGACGCGCGCGCACCCCGTCGCACGCGACGCCTAGGATCAAGGGGTCATCACCGCCGCGCACGCGGCGCCGGAGGACAGGGGAACACCATGGCGGGACAGGACAAGCGGCAGTACCGGCGTGACGACGACGAGCCCACCGACGCCCCGGAGCCCCTCCCGGCCCCCGCCCCGCAGGCGCGCGACGCCGAGGTGGACAAGCTCCTCGACGAGATCGACGACGTGCTGGAGTCGAACGCGGAGTCGTTCGTCCGCGGCTTCGTGCAGAAGGGCGGCGAGTGAGCCGCGATGACGCCCGACACGCACGGCCGCCTGCCGGCCTCGTTCACCATGCCGGGGACGTCGTCGTTCCTCGACTTCCTCGCGGTGCACGACCCCTCGCTGCTGCCGGGGCGCACGCTGCCGCCCGGTGAGGTCAGCGGGGCGCTGCACGGGACGACGATCGTCGCCCTGAGCTTCGACGGCGGCATCGTCATGGCGGGCGACCGCCGGGCGACGTCCGGCGCGGCGATCGCCAGCCACCACATCGAGAAGGTCTTCCCCGCGGACGAGTACTCGGCCGTGGGCATCGCCGGCACGGCGGGGCTCGCCCTCGAGCTCGTGCGGCTGTTCCAGCTCGAGCTCGAGCACTACGAGAAGATCGAGGGGACGCTGCTCTCGCTGGACGGCAAGGCGAACCGGCTCGCCACGATGATCCGCGGCAGCCTCGGGCTCGCGCTGCAGGGCCTGGCGGTCGTCCCGGTGTTCGGCGGGTACGACCTCGACCGCGAGGTCGGGCGGATCTTCTCCTACGACGTCACGGGCGGCCGGTACGAGGAGACGGACTACCACGCCGTCGGCTCCGGCTCGGCGTACGCGAAGGGCTCGCTGAAGAAGCTCTGGTGGTCCGACATGTCGGCGCAGGACGCCGTCCGTGTCGCCGTGCACGCCCTCGTCGACGCCGCCGACGACGACGCCGCCACCGGCGGGCCGGACACCACGCGGCGGATCTGGCCCGTGGTCGCCACCGTCACGTCGGCGGGGTACCAGCGGGTCGACGACGACACCCTCGGCGCGGTCGTCGCCGAGATCGAGGCCATGCGCCGGGCCGGCGGACCGGGTGGGGGTGAGCCGCGATGACCATGCCGTTCTACGTCTCGCCCGAGCAGCTCATGAAGGACCGGGCGGACTACGCGCGCAAGGGGATCGCGCGGGGCCGCTCCGTCGTCGTGCTCGCCTACGACGAGGGCATCGCGTTCGCCACGGAGAACCCGTCCCGGGCCCTGCACAAGATCTCGGAGATCTACGACCGGATCGCGTTCGCGGCGGTCGGCAAGTACAACGAGTTCGAGAACCTGCGGGTCGCCGGCGTGCGGTACGCCGACCTGCGCGGCTACGCCTACGACCGCGCCGACGTGTCCGCGCGGGCGCTGGCGAACGCGTACGCGCAGACCCTCGGCACGGTGTTCACCACGGAGTCGAAGCCGCTCGAGGTCGAGCTCGTCGTGGCCGAGGTCGGCGCGACGCCGGAGGCCGACCAGATCTACCGGCTGTCCTACGACGGCTCGGTCGCGGACGAGCACGGCACGGTCGTCATGGGCGGCCAGGCCGAGCACCTCGCCGAGCGCCTCACGGCGGAGTGGCGGCCCGGCATGCCGCTCGCCGAGGCCGTGCAGCTCGCCGTCCGCGTGCTGGGCACCCAGCCGGACGGCGAGGACCGCACCCTCGAGCCGGCACAGCTCGAGGTCGCCGTGCTCGACCGCACCCGGCCCCGGCGGGCGTTCCGGCGGCTCGCGCCCGCGCAGCTCGCCGACCTCCTCGGGACCACCGCGGAGCCGTCCGGCGGCCCCGAGCAGGGCTGACCCGGTGGATCGGCGGATCTTCGGTCTGGAGACGGAGTACGGCGTCACGTGCGCCGTGCCGTCCGGACGCGGTCTGTCCGCCGACGAGGTGGCTCGCTACCTGTTCCGCAAGGTCGTCGCGTGGGGGCGCTCGTCGAACGTGTTCCTGCGCAACGGCTCGCGGCTGTACCTCGACGTGGGCTCGCACCCCGAGTACGCGACCGCGGAGTGCGACGACGTCCCGCAGCTCATCGCCCACGACCGCGCGGGCGAGCGGATCCTCGAGGGCCTCGTGGTCGACGCCCAGCAGCGGCTCGAGCACGAGGGCGTGCCCGGGACCATCCACCTGTTCAAGAACAACACCGACTCGGCGGGCAACTCCTACGGCTGCCACGAGAACTACCTCGTGCGCCGCCAGGGCGACTTCGGGCGCCTCGCCGACGTGCTCGTGCCGTTCCTCATCACCCGGCAGGTGCTCACCGGCGCCGGAAAGGTGCTGCCGACGCCGAAGGGCGCGACGTACTGCCTGTCGCAGCGCGCGGACCACATCTGGGAGTCCGTCTCGAGCGCGACGACGCGGTCCCGGCCCATCATCAACACCCGGGACGAGCCGCACGCCGACGCCGAGCGCTACCGGCGGCTGCACGTCATCGTCGGCGACTCCTCGATGTCGGAGACGACGACGCTGCTCAAGGTGGGCGCGACGGACCTCGTGCTGCGCCTCGTCGAGGCCGGCGTGCCGCTGCGCGACCTCACGCTCGAGAACCCGATGCGGGCGATCCGCGAGATCAGCCACGACCCGACGGGTCGCGCCGCGGTGACGCTCGCGAACGGCCGGACCGCGACCGCGCTGGCGATCCAGGAGGAGTACCTCACCTGGGTGCAGCAGCACGTCGCGGCGAACGTGCCGCTCACGCCCGTGATCAAGCAGGTCCTCGACCTGTGGGAGCGCGGGCTGCGGGCCGTGGGCACCGGCCGCCTCGACCTCGTGGACCGCGAGCTCGACTGGGTGATCAAGCTGCGGCTCATCGAGCGCTACCGGGCCAAGCACGGCCTCGCCCTCGACGACCCGCGCGTGGCCCGCCTCGACCTCGCCTACCACGACATCTCGCGCACCGACGGCCTGTACAACCTGCTCGCCGCGCGCGGCCTGGTCGAGCGGGTGGTCACCGACCTCGAGGTGTTCGAGGCGACCGCGCTGCCGCCGCAGACCACCCGGGCGAAGCTCCGCGGTGACTTCGTCCGCAAGGCGCAGGAGGCGCGCCGGGACTACACGGTCGACTGGGTGCACCTCAAGCTCAACGACCAGGCCCAGCGCACCGTGCTGTGCAAGGACCCCTTCCGCGCCACCGACGAGCGCGTGGACCGTCTCATGGAGTCGATGTGAGGCCCAGCACCACCCGACGTCGCACCACGACGGCCGGCCTGGCCGCCGCGGCCGCGCTCGCCCTGCTCGCGGCGTGCGCCGAGGAGCCGCCGCCCGAGGTCGAGGTCACGGTCTCCGGCGAGCCCGGCGAGGCGCCGACCCTGACGTACGAGACCCCGCTCGTCGTCGAGGAGGCGCGCCACGAGCTCGTGTGGGAGGGCTCCGGGCCGAAGGTCGAGGAGGGCCGCCCGATCCTGCTCGACTTCTACGCGGAGTCGGGCGAGGACGGCTCGGTCATCAACGAGACGTACTCGAGCGAGCCGCGGCCGTACCTGCTCAGCGCGGACGTGCTGGGCGTGGACATCTTCGAGGCCCTCGTCGGGCAGCGCGTCGGCTCGCGGATCCTCCACCTCGTGCCGCCCGACGCCACGTCCGGCGCGGCGACGGTGGCCGTCTTCGACCTGCTGCCCACCCGCGCGTCGGGCGAGGAGGTCGAGCCGCGCGAGGGCCTGCCCACCGTGACGCTCGGCGACCACGGCGAGCCCAGCGTGGCGGTGCCCGAGGGCGACCCGCCCGCCGACCTCGTCGTCCAGCCGCTCATCCGCGGCGCGGGCGAGCAGATCGCGGCGGGGCAGGTCGTGACCGTGCAGTACGTCGGCGTGACGTGGTCCGACGGCACGGTGTTCGACTCGACGTGGACCGAGGGCAAGCTGCCGGCGTCCTTCCCGATCGGCGTCGGCTCCGTCATGGCGGGCTGGGACCAGGGGCTCGTCGAGCAGACCGTGGGCAGCCAGGTGCTGCTGGTCGTCCCGCCGGAGCTCGGGTACGGCGGCGACGACGAACTCTCCGCGGAGACCCTCGTGTTCGTCGTCGACATCCTCCACGTCTCGGGCGACCCGGTCTCGGTGGCGCAGCCATGACGGCCGTCCGCGTCATCCCGTGCCTGGACGTCGACGCCGGGCGCGTCGTCAAGGGTGTCCACTTCACCGACCTGCGCGACGCCGGCGACCCCGTCGAGCTCGCGCGGCGCTACGACGCCGAGGGCGCCGACGAGATCACGTTCCTCGACGTCACCGCCTCGTCCGGGGACCGGGCCACGATGCTCGACGTCGTCGCCCGGACCGCGGAGGAGGTCTTCGTGCCGCTCACGGTGGGCGGCGGGGTGCGCACCGTGGACGACGTCGACCGCCTCCTGCGCGCCGGCGCGGACAAGGTGGGCGTCAACACCGCGGCGGTCGTGCGGCCCGAGCTCGTCTCGGAGATTGCGGAGCGGTTCGGCAGCCAGGTGCTCGTGCTGTCCGTCGACGCGCGGCGCGTGGTCGACGGGCCGCCCACGCCGTCGGGCTACGAGGTGACGACCCACGGGGGCCGGCGGGGCACGGGCATCGACGCCGTCGAGTGGGCGCGCCGCGCCGTGGAGCTCGGGGCCGGCGAGGTCCTGCTCAACTCCATGGACGCCGACGGCACGACGACCGGCTTCGACCTCGAGATGCTCGCCGACGTGCGCCGCGAGGTGTCCGTGCCGCTCATCGCGAGCGGCGGCGCGGGCACGCCGGAGCACTTCCTCGAGGCGGTGCGCGCGGGCGCGGACGCCGTGCTGGCGGCGAGCGTCTTCCACTTCGGCGTGCTCACCGTCGGCGAGGTCAAGGCGCACCTGCGCGCGGGCGGCGTCGAGGTCCGCTGACCCGGTACGAGCGCGGCCGGCGGCGTCCGACGGCCGTGAGATGCTGAGGAATCCCGACGGAAGGACTCGTGTGCGCGTGCGTCCCGGCGCCGACGACGGCACCCCGGCGACCCGCCCCGCCGCGCTGACCGGCGGCGTCGTCCGGAGGTCGGCGCAGGTCGTCTGGCGCGGGATGGCCGAGCACCCGCGCACGTACGTGGCCGCCGTCGGGCTCTCGGCGGTGTTCGGGGCCGCCACCGTCGCGGTGAGCCAGGTGCTCGGGCGGGTCACCGACCAGGTCGTCGTCCCGGCGCTCGCCGGGGACGCGGACGCGCGGGCCCGGATCGGCCTCGCCGGGCTCGCCCTCGTCGTCGTCGCCGTGGTGCTCGCGCTCGGGGTGGCGGGGCGGCGCATCTTCGCGGGCATCGGGTACGCGGACATCGGCGCCGACCACCGGCGCGGGGTCACGCGGCAGTACGTGCGCCTGCCGATGTCGTGGCACCGGGCGCACCCGGCCGGCCAGCTGCTCGCGAACGCGAGCTCCGACGTCGAGGCCGCCACGGGCGTGTTCAACCCGCTGCCGTTCGCGCTCGGCGTCGTCGTCATGATCGTCGTGGCTGCGGTGTCGCTCTTCCTCGTGGACGGGTGGCTCGCCGTCACCGCGCTGACGGTGCTGCCGCTCGCGGTGGCCGCGAACGTCGTCTTCCAGCGGTACATGACCCCGGCCGCGACGCGGGCGCAGCAGCTGCGCGCCCGGGTGGCCGACGTCGCGCACGAGAGCTTCGAGGCCGCCCTCCTCGTGAAGTCGCTCGGCACCGCGGACCGCGAGGAGGCCCGGTTCGCCGCCGAGGCGGACGCCCTGCGCGCCGCGAACGTGCGGGTGGGGCAGGTGCGGGCGGTGTTCGACCCCGTCATCGACATGCTGCCGAACATCGGCACCCTCGCGGTGCTGCTCGTCGGTGCGCACCGCGCGGCCTCGGGCGCGGTGGGGGCCGGCGACGTCGTCGGCGCGGGCTTCCTCCTCACGCTCATGGCGGTGCCGGTGCGGGCGTTCGGCTGGGTGCTCGGCGAGCTCCCGCGGGCGCTCGTGGGCTACGACCGCATCGCGCGGGTGCTCGACGCCCGCGGCGACATGGCGCCGGGCAGCCGGCCCCTGCCGCGGGCACCCCGGGGGCTGCACGTCGCGCTGCGCGACGTCACGGTGACCGTGCCGAGCGCCGAGGGCCCGGTGGACCTGCTCGCGGGCGTGGACCTCGAGCTCGCGCCCGGCCGCACCGTCGCGCTCGTCGGGCCGACCGGCGCGGGCAAGAGCACGCTCGTCGGCCTGCTCGCCCGGCTGCGGGACCCGAGCCGGGGCGCCGTCCTGCTCGACGGCGTCGACCTGCGGGAGCTGCGCCCCGACGACGTGGCGGCCCAGGTCGCGTTCGTCGCCCAGCAGACCTTCGTCTTCGAGGACACCGTGCGCGGCAACGTCACCCTGGCGGACCCGGACGACCCGGAGGCCCCCGACGACGACGCCGTGTGGGCGGCCCTGCGCGCCGCGCGCGTCGACCACGTGGTCCGGGCGCTGCCGGGCGGCCTCGACGCACGCCTGGGGGAGCGCGGCGCCAACCTGTCCGGCGGGCAGCGGCAGCGGCTCGCGATCGCGCGGGCGCTCGTGCGCCGGCCCCGGCTCCTCGTGCTCGACGACGCGACGTCGGCGGTCGACCCGCGCGTCGAGCAGCAGATCCTGCGCGGGCTCCGGTCGGCGCGCGACGCGGCCCGCACGGACGCGGACGCCGGGCCGACGGTGCTCCTGGTGGCCTACCGGATGTCCTCGGTGCTGCTCGCGGACGAGGTGGTGCACCTGGCCGCGGGGCGCGTCGTCGACCGGGGCACGCACGCCGAGCTCATGGCCCGCGACCCCGGGTACGCCGACCTCGCGACCGCCTACCTGCGCGAGTCCGAGCGCCGGGCGGCCGACGACGAGGACGAGCCGGCCGACGACGAGCCGGCCGTCGAGGACGCCGAGGGGGTGGTCCCGTGAGCGCGCCGCAGGGCGTCCGGCTCGAGACCACGTCGACCCTCGGCCCGCTGGCCACGCTGCGCCGCGGGCTGCAGGTGTCGCCCCAGCTCGCGCAGGGGTTCGGGGTGACGCTCCTGCTCGCGATCGTCGCCG
Source organism: Actinomycetales bacterium (assembly GCA_012514545.1). Taxonomy (GTDB): domain Bacteria; phylum Actinomycetota; class Actinomycetes; order Actinomycetales; family Cellulomonadaceae; genus Actinotalea. Next base: position 8,957 of record JAAZAC010000190.1, read on the forward strand.
CGGGCGGGCGCGTCGTCGTGCCGATCGCCGTCCAGCAGACGATCGACACCGGCATCCTCGCCGAGGGGGGACCGCGCGTCGGCCGGGTCGTCGCGCTCGTGTCGTTCGCCGCGCTGGCGCTCGTGGTGGCGGGCGCGTGCTCGGCGGCCGTCAACGTCCGGCTGTTCCGGCGCAGCGAGGCAGGCCTCGCGCGGCTCCGCGTCACGGCGTTCCGGCGCGTGCACGACCTCTCGGTGCTCACCCAGGGCACGGAGCGGCGGGGGAGCCTCGTCTCGCGGGTGACGAGCGACGTCGACACGATCTCGCTGTTCGTCCAGTGGGGCGGGATCATGCTGCTCGTCTCGGTGCTGCAGATCGCCGTGGCGACGTCGCTCATGCTGGCGTACTCGTGGCAGCTCGCCGTCGTCGTGTGGCTGGCGTTCCTGCCGCTCGTGCTCGTCCTGCGGCCGGCCCAGCGGCGCGTGAGCGCCGCCTACGCCACCGTCCGGGCCCGCACGGGCGCGATGCTCGGGGCGATCTCGGAGGCCGTCGTCGGCGCCGAGACGATCAAGGCGTACGGCATCGGCCGGCGCACGGAGCGCCGCATCGAGGCCGCGATCCGGTCCACCCGGGACGCGCAGGTGGGCGCCCAGGTGCGGGTGGCCACGGTCTTCTCGTCCGGCGTGCTCGTGGCGAACCTCGTGCTCGCGGCGGTGGTCGTCGTCGGCACGCTCCTGGGGCTGGACGGGGGCATCACCGCGGGTCGCCTGCTCGCGTTCCTCTTCCTCGTCCAGCTCTTCACGGGGCCGGTCCAGATGGCGACGGAGATCCTCAACGAGCTCCAGAACGCGCTGGCGGGCTGGCGGCGCGTCCTCGGGGTCATCGACACCGAGGCGGAGATCACCGACCCGCCCGACGGCGGGGTGCCCAGCCCGCGTGGCCCCGGCCGCGTCGAGCTGCGCGGCGTCGACTTCGCCTACCCGGGCGGGCCGCCCGTGCTGCGCGACGTCGACCTCGTGGTGCCCGCGCGCGCCCGGGTCGCGATCGTCGGCGCCACGGGGTCGGGCAAGACGACGCTGGCCCGGCTCGTCACGCGGCTCGTCGACCCGGTGCGGGGACAGGTGCTGCTCGACGGCGTCGACCTGCGCCGGATCCGCCTCGCCGACCTGCGGGCGCGGGTCGTCGTCGTGCCGCAGGAGGGCTTCCTCTTCGCCGGCACGATCGCGAGCAACGTCGCCTACGGGCTGCGGCGCGCGCGCCCCGCGGGCACGGCGGGCACAGCCGGGCCGGCGGTCGGCCCGGCCGAGGCCGCCGACGTCGCGACCCGGGCGTTCGCGGAGCTCGACCTCGCCGACTGGCTCGCCGACCTGCCCGACGGCGTGCTCACCGAGGTCGGCGAGCGCGGCGAGCGGCTCTCGGCGGGGGAGCGTCAGCTCGTGGCGCTCGCCCGCGCCCACGTCGCGGGGGCCGACGTGCTCGTCCTCGACGAGGCGACGAGCGCCGTCGACCCCGCCACCGAGGTGCGGATCGCCCGCGCCCAGGAGCAGCTCACCGCCGGCCGCACGACGATCACGATCGCCCACCGGCTGTCGACGGCGGAGGCCGCGGACCTCGTCGTCGTCGTCGCGGAGGGCCGCGTCGTCGAGGTGGGCCCCCACGGCGAGCTGCTCGCCGCCGGCGGGGCGTACGCCGCGATGTACGAGGCCTGGCTCGCCCAGACCCGCTGAGGCCCCGGGCCGGGCCCGGGCCGCGGAATGCGCGGGCCCCGCGCGGACGCCCCGTGGCAGGATCGGGCGCGTGACGCCCAGCACCCTCGACCCGGCCGTCGCCGCCCGGCTCAAGCGCGACGCCGACGGCCTCGTGTGCGCGGTGGTCCAGGACCACGCCTCGCGCGACGTGCTCATGGTCGGCTGGATGGACGACGAGGCGCTGCGCCGCACCCTCACCTCCGGCCGCGTGACCTTCTGGAGCCGGTCCCGCGGCGAGTACTGGCGCAAGGGCGACACCTCGGGGAACGTCCAGTGGGTGCGGCGCGTGCGCATCGACTGCGACGGCGACGCGCTGCTCGTCGAGGTCGAGCAGGTGGGCGCGGCCTGCCACACGGGGGCCCGCGCGTGCTTCGACGCGGGAGGGGACCTGCCGGCCGTCGTCGGGGGGACGGCATGACCGCGCCGGGGACCCCGCCGTCGGCGGCCGACGGCGACCGCCGCCCGCTCGACCTGCCCTGGGGGGCGACCTGGCCCACGCTCGACGGCTTCCGCCGGCTGGCCACGGACCGCCGGGTCATCCCCGTGGTGCGGCGCCTCCTGGCCGACGGCGTGACCCCCGTGGGCCTGTACCGCACCCTCGCGCGGGGCCGTCCGGGGTCGTTCGTGCTCGAGTCGGCCGAGGTCGACGGGACGTGGGCCCGCTACTCGTTCGTCGGCGCCGCGGCGCGGGCCACGCTCACCGCCCGCGGCGGGGAGGCGGTCTGGCTCGGCGACGTGCCGGTCGGCGTGCCCACGGGCGGCGACGTGCTCGAGGTGCTCGGGGCGACGCTCGAGGCGCTCCGCACGCCCGCGGTGCCCGGCCTGCCGCCGCTGACGGGCGGCCTCGTCGGGGCGCTCGGCTGGGACGTGGTGCGGCACTGGGAGCCGACGCTGCCCGCGCGGGCCCCGGAGGAGCTCGGGGTGCCGGAGGTGAGCCTCAGCCTGGCGACGGACCTGGCCGTCGTCGACCACGTCGACGGGACCGTCTGGCTGATCGCCAACGCGATCAACTTCGACGCGACGGACGAGCGGGTCGACGAGGCGTACGCGGACGCGGTCGCACGCCTCGACGCGATGCAGCGGGCGCTCGCCACGCCCGCGGCGACCCCGCCCGCCGTGCTCGGCGACGTGCCCGAGCCGGAGCTCGCGTTCCGCAGCACGCGCGAGGAGTACGAGGAGGCGGTGCGGCTCGGCAAGGAGGCGATCCGCGACGGCGAGGTCTTCCAGGTCGTGCTCAGCCAGCGGCTCGACCTCGACTGCCCGGCGGACCCGCTGGACGTCTACCGCGTGCTCCGGACCATCAACCCGAGCCCGTACATGTACTACATGGCGCTGCAGGACGCGGACGGGGCGCCGTTCGCCGTCGTCGGCTCCAGCCCGGAGACGCTCGTCAAGGTCACCGAGGGGCACGTGACGACGTTCCCCATCGCGGGCTCGCGGCCGCGCGGCGCGACGCCGGAGGAGGACGCCGTCCTCGCCACCGAGCTCCTCGCCGACCCCAAGGAGCTGGCCGAGCACGTCATGCTCGTCGACCTCGCCCGCAACGACCTGGCGAAGGTGTGCGTGCCGACGACGGTCGAGGTCGTGGACTTCATGGCCGTGCGGCGGTTCAGCCACATCATGCACATCTGCTCCACGGTCGTCGGCCGGCTGCGCGGGGGCGCGACGGCGCTCGACACCCTGCGCGCGACGTTCCCCGCGGGCACGCTGTCCGGGGCGCCGAAGCCGCGGGCGATCGCCCTCATCGACGAGCTCGAGCCCGCGCGCCGCGGGATCTACGGCGGGACCGTCGGCTACTTCGACTTCGCCGGGAACATGGACATGGCCATCGCGATCCGCACGGCGCTCATCCGCGACGGGCGCGCGAGCGTGCAGGCCGGGGCGGGGATCGTCGCGGACTCCGTCGAGGCCGTCGAGTACGTCGAGTCGCGCAACAAGGCGGCCGCCGCCGTGCGCGCCGTGCAGGTCGCCACCCGCCTGCGGCCGACGACGCCGTGACGCGCGGCCGGGCCGTCGTCGCCGCCCTGGCCGCGGGGGCCGTGCTCGCGGGGGCGGGCGCGGCGCCGTGGGTGCGGGCCGCGGCGTGGACCCCGCTCGACCCGC
>JAAZAC010000191.1 GCA_012514545.1 Actinomycetales bacterium
ACGAACAGACGCCCGGCATGGGTCAGCACGCGCCGCGCCAGGACGACGTGGTCGGGCGCCCAGTGCTCGTCCGCCGTCGGACCGAGCCAACCTGCCAAGCGCTCACCTGCAGACATGACGAGGGCCCGGGTGGGGCCGGAGCGTGAACCGTTCCGACACTACCCGGGCCCGGAGGTCGCGAAGAATGCACCCGCCGCCCGCGTCCGCACCCCGCACCCGCCCGCCGGGGCGGGGGCGGACGTCGCCGGGGAAGGGGGGACCTCGGCGTCGTCGGGCGGCGGGAGACCGGGGCGGCGCGGGCCGCAGCGCGGCTCAGCGCAGCCCGATGGCCTTCGCGCAGGCGACCGCCTCGGCCCGGGTGGAGACGCCGAGCTTCTTGTAGACGGAGCGCACCTGCGACTTGACGGTGTTCCGGGTGACGAAGAGGCGGGAGGCGATCTGCTCGAGGGTGACGTCCTCGTCGAGGTTCGCCAGGATCACCCGCTCACGACGCGTGAGGGCGGTCCGCTGCGTGGGGACCTCGCGCAGTTCCATCATCACAACCTCCAGGTGTCCGGTGCTGAAGGGGCACCTCGCTGAGCCGTACACCTGGTGAGAGCGCCGACTTCACCCGCCATGACGCGGAACTCACCCGAACTTGCGGGCAGTTCGTGTTGCACGGGCTCGCCGAAGAGGCTAAAGGGGGCCCCACGGCGGCGTTATTGCAGGTCAGCGGCGTGCCGTCATGATCACTCGGACGGGTGACGCAATCACCCGTTCGGAGTAGCGGCCGAGGGCGGGCGCCGCCGGCAGCGCCCGTCGAGACCCGGGCGGGACGGAGGTCCCAGCCCGAGCCGTGGCCATCTAGGTGTGATTGACACCTAGGGAGGTGGCTGCGGTGGACGAGCGGGCGGGCGGGCGATGCTGCCGCGAGCGCCGGGGCGACGGTGCGCGGCGGGGCCTCCTCGAGCCCGCCGTCCTGGCGGCCCTCGCCGGTGCCCCCGCGCACGGCTACGACCTGCGGTCCGCCGTCGACGACCTGACCGCCGGTGTCGTGGCGGTGGACCCCGGCGGGCTCTACCGCGCCCTGCGCCGCATGGAGGACGACGGGCTGGTCGCCTCGACATGGGAGGAGGGCACCCACGGGCCGCAGCGCCGCACCTACCGGATCACCGACGACGGACGCGAGCAGCTGCGGCACTGGCTGAGCCACCTGACCGCCCGCCGGGAGGCGATCGCCCGCGTCCTTCTCGCCGCGTGCACCGCGAACGAGGACCTGTGCAGCACCACGCACCCCGGCGCGGAACACCCCGGCGCGACGCAGGGCGAGGAGGCCGGGGCTTCCCGGCTCGCGACGACACCAGGAGAGGAACCATGACGCACACCGAGGGGCTGGTCACGGTCGGCAGCGCCGACGAGGGCCGCCAGGGCGACTGCCAGGGCGACGGGAAGGGGAACGGTGGCGGAGGGCGGTGCCGTGACGCCCGCACGGTTGCCGGGCGGCCCCCAGCGGGCGGCACCGCGCCGATCGCCGGGACGGTCGCCGTGGCCGCCGTGGGCGGGGCGCCCACCGACCTCGTCGACGAGCACTTCGGGCGCGCGGCGTGCCTGCAGCTCGTCGACGTCGCGACGATGGCCCGCCGCGTCGTCTCGAACGCGGGCAGCCGCCACGGCCAGCACGGCGCCGGGATCTCCGCCGTGGAGCTGGTCGCGTCGCACCGCGTCGACGCCGTCATCGCCATGAAGCTCGGCCCCAAGGCGGTCGACGCGTTCCGCCAGGCTCGGATCCCCGTCTACGGCGCCGGTCCGATGACGGTGGACGCCGCCGTCGACGCCCTCGTCCGCGGCGAGCTGCCGCGCCTCGACGGGGACTGAGGAAGGTCCCGGCGGTGCACGTCGCGGTCGCCTCGGGAAAGGGCGGCACGGGCAAGACGCTGGTCGCCACCAACCTCGCCGTCCACCTGCAGCGGACGGGACGGCGGGTCACGCTTGTCGACTGCGACGTGGACGCACCGAACGCCGCACTGTTCCTCGACGCCCCGCTCTCGGCCACGCCGGTCACAGTGGCCGTGCCCGTCGTGCCGCCCGAGGGGGCGTGCCCCGACAGCTGCACCGCCTGCCGCGACGCGTGCCCGTTCGGCGCGCTCCGGGTGCTCGGCGGACGGCCCGTCGTGTTCGCCGACCTGTGCCACCACTGCGGCCTGTGCACCACGGCCTGCCCTGCGGGCGTGCTGCGGATGCAGCCGGTCGAGGTCGGCCGGGTGCATGCGGGCCGGACCGGCGACGGCCTCCGCCTCGTCGTGGGCACTTTGGAGGTCGGCCTCACGGAGGCGCCCGCAGTGGTCCGCGCGGCGCGGCGGCTCGGCGTGTCCGAGGCCTCCGACGTCGTCGTCCTCGACGCCCCGCCAGGAGCGGCCTGCGCGGTGGTCGCCACCCTGCACCGGGCCGACCTCGCCGTCCTCGTCACGGACGCCACGGCCTTCGGGCTGCACGACCTGCGGCTGATGGTCGAGCTGTGCCGCGAGATGGAGGTGCCCGCCGTAGTGGCGCTGAACCGGGCCGGTCTGGGCGACGTCGACGTGCCCGCGTGGTGCCGCGAGGAGGACCTACCGCTCGTCGGACACCTCCCCTTCGACCGGCGCGTCGCCGCCTGCTACGCCGACGGCGCGCTGCTCCTCGACGCGTTCCCGCCCGCCCGGCTGTGGTTCGCCGAGATCGCGGCCGCGGTGGAGCGGCACGGCGCGTCGCGGGGTGCGGAGGTGCCCGCATGAGGACCCTGCTGGTCGCGTCGGGCAAGGGCGGCACAGGGAAGACCACCGTCACGGCCGTACTCGTCGCGCTCGCCGCCCGGGAGTGCCGGGTCGCCGTCGCCGACTGCGACGTCGAGGCCTCGAACCTGCCCCTGGCGCTCCGGGCGACGGTCACGACCCGCGAGCCGTTCGCCGGCCCGCCGCAGGTCGTGGTCGACGAACGTCGGTGCCGCGGGTGCGGTGCCTGCGTCCGCGCCTGCCCTTTCGACGCCATGGCGATCGGGCCGGAGGGTCACGCAGCCGTCGATCCGTGGCTGTGCGAGAGCTGCGGCGCGTGCGTGCGCGCGTGCCCGGCGGACGCCATCGCCCTCGTGCCGCAGGTGGCCGGCGCGCTGCTCGTCGGGGAGTGCTGGGCCGGGCCCGTTGTGTGGGGCGACCTCCGGCCAGGTGAGGACCTCTCGGGAAGGCTCGTCGCGCTCGTCCGCGAGCACGCCGCCGACCTGGCCCGCCGGCACGACGCCGACCTGCTCCTCGTCGACGGCCCACCCGGTGTGGGGTGCCCCGCCATCGCGGCGATGGTGGGCGTCGACGCGGTGCTCGCGGTCACGGAGCCGACGCCCGCCGCCGTGCACGACCTGCGGCGGTTGGCCGGGCTCGCGGTCCAGCTGCGCGTCCCGGTGGCCGTGGTCCTCAACAAGGTGGACCTGTCGCCGTCCGGGGCGGAGTTCGTCCGCGCCGCATGCGCGGAGCTGGGCCTCGCGCTGGTCGCCGAGGTGCGCTTCGACGCCGAGCTCCCCCGGCTCATGGAGGCCGTGGCGAGCGGGCGCACGGAGCCGGCGCGCCTGGCGGCGGTCACGGGGGTCGGGGGGATCCACGCGGTGTGGGCGGGGCTGGCGCCGCTCGTCGGCGCGGGCTCCTGAGGGAAGGGAGAGCGATGGCCGTCCGCACGATCCGGATCATCGGCGATCCGGTGCTCCGCACCCCGTGCGACCCGATCGCCGCTGTCGACGACCGGATCCGCCACCTGGTGACCGACCTGCTCGAGACCGTCGACGAGGACGGCAGGGCCGGTCTCTCGGCCAACCAGATCGGCGTGAGCCTGCGAGCCTTCTCGTGGAACGTCGACGGCGAGATCGGGTACGTCCTGAACCCGCGGCTCGTTCACGTGTCGCCCGAGCAGCAGATGTGCCCGGAAGGCTGCCTGTCCGTCCCGGGGCTGTGGTTCCCGACCCCCCGCGCCCGGGCGGCGCGCGTCGTCGGGCACGACCTGGACGGGCGGGAGGTCGTCGTCGAGGGCACGGACCTGATGGCGCGGTGTCTCCAGCACGAGTGTGACCACCTCGACGGCCTCCTCTACCTCGACCGGCTCGTCGGGGTGACGCGACGGGAGGCGCTTCAGGCCGTGCGTGAGCAGGTCGGCTGACGGGAGGGTCATGGACTTCGTCGCGCTCGACTGGGAGACCGCCAACGGCGCGCGGGGGTCGGCCTGCGCGGTAGGCGTCGTGGAGGTGCGGGACGGCCGCGTCGCCGCGACGTGGTCGACGCTGCTGCGGCCACCGGAGCGGTTCGGCGGCTTCGACGCCGCGAACACGGCCGTGCACGGCCTCCGCGCGGACGACGTCGCCACGGCACCGCGGTTCGCCGACGCGTGGCCGGACATCGAGAGGCGCCTGAGTGCGGCGACCGTCGTCGCGCACAACGCCACGTTCGACCTCGGGGTGATCCAGGACTCGACCTGGGCGGCCGGCCTGCCGTGCCCGCGACTGCGGTTCGGCTGCACGCTGCTGCTCGCGCGGCGGCACTACGACCTCCCGTCGTACACGCTCGACGTCGTCGCCGAGGCCGCCGGCGTCCGCCTCGACCGGCACCACGACGCCCTGTCCGACGCGCGGGCGGCGGCGGAGGTGCTCCTGCGGATCGCACAGGACTGCGGTACGTCGAGCGTGAACGAGACCTTTGCGCTGCACGGCGTGGCACTCGGCTGGTCCAGGGGGCCCGATGCGGCCCCCTGCCGCGTCGTGGGCAGGTCCAGGTGGGAGCGGTCGACGCCGGGTCAGGATGTCCCGGCCCCCTCCACCCTCTGGTGAACCGACCGGCATGCGGGGCACACCCCGGTGACCGTGAGCCGGTGGTCGACGTCGGCGAAGCCGTGCAACCGTGCGACCTCGACCGTCCAGCTCTCCACCGCAGGATTGGCGATCTCCGCCACGCTGCCGCACCGCCGGCAGACGAGGTGATGGTGGTGCCGGGCCGAGCCCAGGACGTAGGTCGCCTCGCCGTCGTCGCGGAGGACGACGTCCAGGACACCGGCCCTCGCGAGCCGCGCCACCGTCCGGTAGACGGTCGCGAGCGACACTGGTCGTCCCTGGTCCTCGAGCGCGGCGCGGATCTCCTGCGCGCTCAGGCAGCGGTCGACGGTCGCGAGGAACTCGAGCACGGAGCGACGCTGCTCGGTCTGACGGCTGCCCGCAGCGCGGGCGTCCCACACCCACCTCTGTCCGGTGGCCCGGACGCCGTCCCGGTCCCCGCCGCCCATCCCGCCTCCCGCGACCCGTCCCGCCACCCCGGACCACCATCTCGCCCGGACCGACGCGGCCCTCGTGCCACCTCGTGTCTTGCCCTCCAATCGCGAATGATTATCATTATCGCCTAGACGCCGGCCTCGATCAAGAGCCGGGTGCGAACACGAGGAGCGGCCATGTCGGGACGAACGGGTCGGCGTCGGCAGACGGCGGTCGCCGCGACCGCCCTGGTGGTCGCCCTCGCCGGATGCAGCGGGCAGGCGGTCGGGGGCGACGGCGCCTCCGTGGTCGCCACCACGACGGTGCTGGGCGACGTCGCCCGACGTGTGGCCGACTGCGGGGGGCTGGACGTCACCACGCTCATGCCGATCGGCGCCGACCCGCACGGCTACGCGCCGTCGGCCGCGGAGCTCAGCACGCTGGTGCGCGCCGACCTCGTCGTGGCCAACGGGCTCGGCCTCGAGGAGAGCCTTGCCTCGGCCCTGGACTCGGCGCGCCAGGACGGCGCGACGGTGCTCGAGGTGGCCCCGCTCCTCGACCCGATCCCCATGGTCGACGCGCACGGCGACACCGGCGAGGCGGACGCGCACGACCACGGCGCGCTCGACCCGCACGTGTGGCTGGACGTGGCGCGTATGGCGGAGGCCGCCCGGCTCATCGGCGCCGAGCTCGCGGCCGTCACCGGTGACGACGCCCTCGTCGCGTGCGGCGACCGGGTGGCCGACGACCTGCTGGCGACCGACGCCGAGGTCCGGGAGATCCTCGCCGCGGTGCCGCCCGAGTCGCGGCTCCTCATCACCGACCACGCCGCTTTCGGCTACTTCGCCAGGACCTACGACTTCGAGGTGCTCGGCGTCGTCGTCCCGGGTGGCTCGACGCTCGCGGAGCCGAGCTCCGCCGAGCTCGCCGGCCTCGCACAGATCATCCGTGACACGGGCGTCCGGGCGATCTTCGCGAACAAGGCCGATACGACGGCACTCGTCGACGCCCTCGCCGCCGAGGTAGGCCAGGTCGAGGTCGTCGAGCTGTACGTCGGAACCCTCGGACCCGAGGGGTCGGGAGCGGAGGACTACGCGACCATGATGCTCACCAACGCGCGGCTCATCGCCGCAGCCCTGTCCGAATAGGGGGCGACGTGGAGCTCCTGGACTGGTTCGTCGAGCCCTTCACCCTCGGGTTCGCCCAGCGGGCACTCGTCGGCGGGCTCCTCGCCGGGGTCATGTCGGCCGTCGTCGGCACGTGGCTCGTCCTGCGCGGCATGAGCTTCTTCGGCGACGCATTCGTCCACGGCGTCGTGCCCGGCATCGCCGCCGCCGTCGTGCTCGACGTCGACCCTCTGCTCGGCGCGGCGGCGGCGGCCGTCGTCATGGTGGCCGGCATCGACCTCGTCGACCGCCACTCCCGCCTGGGGGAGGACACGGCCATCGGTCTGCTGTTCGTCGGGATGCTGGCGCTCGGCGTCGTGATCATCTCCAGCATCGACTCCTACACGGGGAGCCTCACGTCGATCCTCTTCGGCGACGCGCTCGGAGTCATGCCCGACGACCTCGTCCACCAGGCGGTGCTGGCCGGCCTCGTGCTCGTGGTGTCCGGTCTGATGTATCGACCGTTCCTCGCGCTCGCGTTCAACCGCCAGAAGGCCGAGCTCCTCGGGCTGCGCCCCGGCCTGGCCCACGCCGTCCTCCTCGCCCTCGTCGCCGCCGCCGTCATCGGCAGCTTCCAGGCCGTCGGGACCTTGCTCGTGTTCGGCCTGCTCATCGGGCCCCCGGCGACAGCCGTCCTGCTCGTCCGCACGGTTCCGCGGATGATGCTCACGGCGGCCGGTATCTCCGTCGTCTCGGTGTGGCTCGGCCTGGTCCTCAGCCACCACCTGGGCACCGCGGCCTCGGCGACGATGGCACTCGTCCCGATCGTCGGCTTCTTCGTCGTGCTGGCAGTCGTGCGGCTCCGCGCGTTCCTGCGGGCCCGCGGCCGCGCACCCCACCACCCCCCGCGCGTGTGGCGCCGCTCGTCCGACGAGGCCGCGCCGGGTGACCCGACCCCGCCCACCGACCTGGCGCCCCCCAGGCCCGGCCGGCGGGGCACCGCCGTCCGCGCCCAGGACGTCGTCCTGCGCTACGACGGGCACATCGCGATCGACAGGTCGTCCTTCACGGTGCCCGCCGGTGAGATCACCGCCGTCATCGGACCGAACGGGTCGGGCAAGTCCACCCTCCTGCACGCCGTCGCCGGTCTCCTGACGCCCGCCGCGGGCGCGATCGAGACTCTCGGGACCGAGCCGACGCAGGCCCGGCGGCGGGTCAGCTACGTGCTGCAGTCCATGGTCGTGCCGCCGACGACGCCGATGACGGTGCTCGAGACGGTCATGATGGGTCGGTACCCGAGCCTCGGGTGGTTCCGGCGGCCGCGGGCCGTGGACCGGGCGGCCGTACGGGAGGCCATGCGGCGGCTGGAGATCGAACCCCTCGCGGGCCGGCACCTGGGCGAGCTCTCCGGCGGCCAGCGCCAGCGCGTCTACGTCGCGCAAGGACTGGTCCAGGACCACGACCTGCTGCTGCTCGACGAGCCGCTGACCGGTCTCGACGTCGTCTCCGCGCGCACGATCGACCGGATCATCCACGAGGAGAGGGAGCACGGCAGCACGGTGGTCCTCACCACCCACGACCTCGAGGAGGCACGGGCCGCCGACCACGTCATCCTCACAGGCGGCACGGTCGTCGCCGCGGGCCCGCCCGCCGAGGTCTGCCGCGCCGAGCCACTGATGGAGGCCTTCGGCCTGGGCAGCGTGCACGGTTGGCAGGGCTTCATCGACGACCCCGCCCACGACCCCCACGGCGACCGGCCCTCGTTCCCGGTGGGCTGATGGCCCCCGCGCAGCCCGGGCGGCGGTGCGGGTCGCCGGCCCGCGACCGCCTGCTCGCTCAGCTCAGGGCGGCGCCGGCATCGGCCGTGGCCAGCTCGTCGAGGGCCTCGAGCGCCTCGCACGCGTAGACGACGGACGGCCCGCCGCCCATGAGCACGGCGACGCCCAGGACCTCCTGGATCTCCTCCCGGGTGGCCCCCGCGGTGAGGGAGTCCTGGACGTGGCAGACGATGCAGCCCTCACACCTGACGGTCACCGCGATGCCGAGGGCGATCAGCTCCTTGGTCTTCCCGTCGAGCGCCCCGTCCGCGCCGGCCGCCTTGTGCAACTGGGCGAACCCGCCCATCGGTCCGGGGATCGCCTTGCCCAGCGCCCCCATACCGGCCATCAGGGCGTCGTACTTCTCGCGGTAGGTGGTCACGTCGACCCGTCCTCTCCTGTCGGTACGGACGGGGGCCGGTAGGCCCCTCCACCACCCTCCGCCGACACCCGACGGCACCCCGGGGACCAAGGGACCATGGTCAATCGGGGATATCGCCGCCAGCTACCGGGGCCCCGACTGCCGCACGACGACGCTCCCGACCGGGACGCCCACGTCGCGGGCGATGACCGGGCACTTGACCTGGAGCAGGCAGAAGACGCGGGGCCCGGCCTCGCTCAGCGTCTCATAGTTCGCCTGGCCCTTCGCGACGACCACCGGCGCCGCCTCGTAGCACGCCCGGAACTCCGGCGAGCAGAGATCCGGCGTGGTCCCGGGGGCGTCGCTGCCGGTGTCCACGACAGTGGCGCAGCCCGGCAGGCCGGCGGCCGCGGCGTCGTCGCGGGTGGCGTCGTTGAGCACCGGCCCGCCCTTGACGGCGTACCGCACGGGCACCGCGTGGGTCGTGGCGAGGGTCTCGACGAGGACCCGGTCGAACACCGTCTCGCCCGCGTTGTCGGCCAGGAAGAGGACGTGGTCCGCACCGTCGAGCGCGCCACGGAGCAGCTCGAGGTCGCGGGTGTCGAGCGGCGCCGCGAGCACCCGCTCGACGGTGGCCCACAGGTCCGGCACCTCCTCGCCGACCCCGAAGTCGATGACGTTGCCCGCGATGCTCACGCGGACCGCCGTCGCGAACGGGTCGGCGCTGGACGCCACGAGCTCCGTCAGCCGCGGGAGGAGGGCGAGCGCGGCGCGGGTGGTCGACTCCTTGACCGCCGCGTACGGGTCGCCGTGGCCGGCCTCCGCGCGGACGAGCGCGTGCACCCGGTACGCGACCTCCGGCGGGGTGGCGCCGTCGGGCAGGGCGCGGAGCAGGTCGAGCACGCCGAGGACCACGCGGCGCTGGACGCCGTCGTCCGCGCCGGCCATGCGGGCGGCCGAGAGCGCCTGTCGCACGAAGCAGGGGTAGCAGTCGAGGTACGTCCGCACCTCATGATCGTGGCCCCCCACGGTGGCCGGGACGGCGTCCCAAGGTCCCGGGCCACCCGGCGGCCGGTCAGCCGGCCGCCTGCGCCTCGTACTCCGCCGGCGTCAGCAGCGCGCCGCGCTCCTCGACCGCCACCTTGAAGAGCCAGCCGGCGCCGTACGGGTCCGCGTTCACGACGGCGGGGTCCGCCGTCACGGCCTCGTTCACCTCGACGACGGTGCCCGACACCGGCGCGTAGAGCTCCGACACCGACTTCGTCGACTCGATCTCGCCGCACACCGCGCCCGCCGTGACGGCCGCGCCGACCTCCGGCAGCTCGACGAACACGATGTCGCCCAGCGCCGCCGTCGCGACGGCGGTGATGCCCACGGTGGCGGGCTCGTCGTCGGTCACCCACTCGTGCTCGACGGTGTACCGGAGGTTCTCGGGGATCTGGTTCATGACGTCCTCTCTCAGCGGCTCGGGCGACGGTAGAACGGCAGGGAGACGACCCGCACGGGCTCGGGGCGCCCGCGCACGTCGACGGCCAGGTCCGTGCCGGGCGCCGAGACCTCGGGGGTCACGTACGCCATGGCGATCGGGTGGCCCAGCGTGGGCGACGGCGCCCCCGACGTCACGTGCCCGACGACGGCCTCCCCCCAGAGCACGGGGTAGCCCTCGCGCGGGGCGCGGCGGCCCAGGCCCTCCAGCCCGACGAGCACCCGGGCCGGCTCCGCGGTGGCGCGGGCCTCGAGCGCGGTGCGCCCGACGAACGGGAGGGGCGCGCCGTCGGGCCCGGTCTTGTCCAGGCGGACGACGCGGCCCAGGCGGGCGTCGTACGGGGTGGTCGTGCGGTCGAGCTCGTGGCCGTACAGCGGCATCCCGGCCTCGAGGCGCAGGCTGTCCCGCGCCGCCAGGCCCGCCGGCACCATGCCGAGCCGCTCGCCGCGCTCGAGCAGCGCCGCCCACACCGCGGGCGCGGACTCGGCCGCGACGAAGAGCTCGAACCCGTCCTCGCCCGTGTAGCCCGTGCGTGCCACGAGCACCGACGCCCCGGCGACCGTCGCGGGCACCGCGGCGTAGTACAGCAGGTCGTGCACCTCGGGCCCGGCGTCGCCCTCGACCACGAAGGGCACGATCTGGTCGGCGGCCGGGCCCTGCACCGCGACGAGCGCCGTCGTCGCGGTGCCGTCCGCGACGGTCACACCCTCGCCGGCGCACCGCTCGCGCAGCTCCGCGAGCACGACGGCGGTGTTCGCCGCGTTCGCGACGACGAGGAACTCCTCCGGGCCGGTCCGGTAGACGACGAGGTCGTCGAGGACCCCGCCGTCCTCGGCGCAGATCATCGTGTAGCGCGCCCGGCCGACCTCGAGCTCCGCGAGCGCGCCGACGAGCGCCCGGTCGAGCGCGGCGCCCGCGCCCGGGCCGCTCAGCCAGATCTCGCCCATGTGCGACAGGTCGAAGAGCCCGGCCACGCTGCGGACCGCGTGGTGCTCGGCGAGGTCGGAGGTGTAGCGCAGGGGCATCAGCCAGCCCGCGTACTCCACGAGGGTCGCCCCGAGCGCGACGTGCTGGTCGTGCAGCGGGCTGCGGCGGGCCGACGCCGACGCCTCCTCCGCGTGCTCCTGCTGGGCCCGCTCCTCGCGGCGCAGGTCCCGGCGGGAGACCGGCGGGGCGTCGTCGGGCCGCGCGTCGTCGTCGGGCCGCGCGTCGTCGGGTGAGCCGGCGGGCGGCAC
>JAAZAC010000002.1 GCA_012514545.1 Actinomycetales bacterium
GATGCACGAGGGCCGGATCGTCCTCGACCTCGACGCCGAGGCGAAGTCGAAGATGACGGTCAAGGGCCTGCTCGCCGAGTTCGAGAAGGTCAAGGGCGCCGAGCTCGACGACAGCCTGCTGCAGTAGCGCGCCGGGCCGGGGGCCGGGGGGCGACGCCCCGCGCCGCGACGGGCGTGGGGCGCGGTCAGCTCCGCGCACGGGCGGGCGGCGCCACCTCGAGCGCCCGCAGCCGCAGGCTCTGGCCCTCGGCCGCCACGGCCACGCCGCCCTTGCCCGTGTGCTTGACGCCGTACATCGCGACGTCGGCGGCCCGCAGCAGGTCGGAGGAGTCCGTCGTCGTCCCGCGGGCCACCGCGACGCCGACGCTGCCGTGCACCCGCAGCTCGTCGTCGCCCACGCGCACCGGCACCGCGACGGTGTCGAGGAGGACGCGCGCGGTCTCGTCGGGGCGCGCGGCCGCCGGGCCGCCGAGCAGCACGGCGAACTCGTCGCCGCTCATCCGGAAGGCGGCGGCGTCGGGTCCGAGCGGCTCGAGCGCACGGCGCAGGCGGCGGGCGATCTCCACGAGCACCGCATCGCCCGCGGCGTGGCCGAACGTGTCGTTGACGAGCTTGAAGTCGTCGAGGTCCATGAACACGACGGCGAGCGGCTCGCCCGTCGCCGCGTGGCGCCGGACGGCCGCCTCCAGCTTGTCGTGGAGCAGCGCCCGGCCGCCCAGCCCGGTGAGCGCGTCGTGCATGGCGCGGTGGCGCAGCTTCGCCTCCGTCGCCTCCAGGCGCCGCACGAGCCGGCGGTTCTCCATGATCGTCGCGTGCTGGCGCACGAGCAGCAGCACGCCCATGACGACGCCGGTCGTGGCCTCCGCCTGCGGCACGCCCGCGCCCTGGTGCTGCACGACCATCGTGATGATCGCGGGCGCGAGGATCGCGTACGGCGCGTAGACGAGGCGCGACGACGTGCTCACGACCTCGCGGCGCTTCGACGTGCCGCGGTACACCCGCGTCGCCCAGGTGACGAGCGCGAACCCCACGGCCCAGAGCGGCGTGCCGCCCAGGGCCCACGCGACGTCGGACGCCGCGATCGCGACGCAGGCCGCCACGACCAGCACGGGCATCGCGCGGCGCCGGCGCCGGATCTCGAACAGCGCGACGCCGGCGGCCTGCGCGGCGACCGTGATGGCCGCGAGCGGGAGGGCCACCGCGAGGATCCCCGGCAGCCGGCCGCCCTGGCTCGCCCAGACGTCCTCGAGGAGGAGCTCCCACGTCACGACGAAGAGCGAGGCCCCGACCAGGGCGCTGTCGACGAGCAGGCGGAGGCGCCCCCACGGGTCGCGCCGCAGCGACGTCAGCCACCAGACCGTGCCCCACAGCACGACGAGGCCGACCCGCCCGGCCGTCGCGACGGCGTCGGGCAGGCCGGTCAGCCACGCGAGGGGGGCGAGCAGCCAGACCACGATCGCCGACGACTCGACGCGCCACGCGAGGCGGCTGCGACCGGGGCGCGCCCGGCGGGCGGCGTGCAGCGTCGCGACGACGGCGACGACCGCGGCGGCGGCGTCCAGGACGAGGCCGGCGGCGCTGGTGCCGAGGGCTGTCCGGGTCGCGGCCAGGCAGGCGACTGCCAGGGCGATCGCCACCGTGCGGGCGTTCCCTGGTACGTGCGCCTCTGGCATCGGCGGTCCTCCCAGCACAGGATGAGGCTTTGTTACGAGAACATGAAGTGGCGGGGGCGAGGATCACCCGATCGCGTGGCGTCCGCCGCCCGGATTCACCCGCCGGACGGCCGGGTGGGCGGGTGGAGTCGACGGCGGCCGAGCGGGCGTCGCCGGCCGGGGGTCGGGTGGGAGTCCGGCGGGAAGTCCGGTGGGGAGTCCGGCGGGAAGTCTGGCGGGAAGCCTGGCGGGGAGTCCGGCGGGAAGCCTGGCGGGAACAGCCGGCCGTGGCCCGCCGGTTGTCACGACCATGACCGACTACGGGCACGACCTGCTGTTCGGGACGTTCGTGACGCCGCTCGCCGCGGACCCGGAGCGCACCGTGGCGCTCGCGGTCGCCACGGAGCGGGCCGGCCTCGACATGGCGACGTTCCAGGACCACCCGTACCAGCCGCGCTTCCTCGACACGTGGACGCTCATGTCGTGGGTCGCGGCGCGGACCGAGCGGATCCGGGTCGTCGCCAACGTGACGAACCTGCCGCTGCGGCCGCCGGCGGTCCTCGCGCGGGCCGTCGCGAGCCTCGACCTGCTCAGCGGCGGCCGGGTCGAGCTCGGCCTCGGCGCGGGGGCGTTCTGGGACGCCATAGCGGCGATGGGCGGCCCGCGGCTCACCCCCGGGGAGGCGGTGGAGGCGCTCGAGGAGGCGATCGCCGTCGTGCGCGGGCTCTGGGACACGGGCGACCGCGAGCGGCTCGTCGCGGGCGGGCGGCACCACGCCGTCGACGGCGCGAAGCGCGGCCCGGCCCCGGCGCACGACGTGGCGATCTGGGTCGGTGCGGTGCGGCCGCGGATGCTGCGGCTGATCGGGCGCGTGGCGGACGGCTGGCTGCCGTCGCTGTCGTACCTCGGCGGCGTGCCGGCGCTCGCCCGCGGGAACGCCGTCATCGACGAGGCCGCGGTGGCGGCGGGGCGCGACCCGCGCGACGTGCGGCGGCTCCTCAACGTCGGCGGGGAGCTGGCGGCCGAGCGGTCGGCGCAGCTGCTCGTCGGGCCGCCGGAGCAGTGGGTGGAGCAGCTCGCCGCCCTCGCGCTCGAGGTGGGCGTGTCCGGCTTCGTCGTGCCGGGGGACGACCCGCGGACGATCGAGGTGATCGGGCGGGAGGTCGCCCCGGCGGTGCGCGAGGTGGTGGCGGCCGAGCGGGCGCGACGCGCCCCGTAGGTCACGGTTTGGTCGCGGTGGTAGCCGAGGCAGAAGGTTCAGTGCTTTATTTAGTGCCGAACAAAGCCTCGTCGAAGGAGACCGATGCGCCCGGCCAGCCGCCCCGCCAGCTCGCGCGGGGATCTCGTGCCCTCCGCCGTCCTCGGTCTGCTGGGCACGCGCGGCCCGACGTCGCGGGCGGACATCGCCCGCGCGCTCCGGGTGAGCCCCGCGACGATCACGCAGGTCACGAAGGACCTCATCGCCCGCGGCCTCGTCGCCGAGCGCGAGCGGGGCAAGTCGCACGGCGGGCGCCCCGGCCGCCTCCTCGCCCTCGTCGACGCGGCGGGCGGGGCGATCGGCGTGAAGGTCACCGCCGACCACCTCGCGATCGTCGACGCGCGGCTCGACGGCACCGTGACCTCGTCGGCCGTCCGGCCCTTCGACCCCGACGCCCCCGACGCGCTCGACCGCCTCGCCGACGCGCTCGCCGAGGCCGTGGCCCAGCACGACGGCCACCTGCTGGGGGTCGGCGTCGGGATCCCGGGCTCCGTCGACGCGCAGGCCTCCGGCGTCGTCACCGCCCCCACGCTCGGCTGGGCCGAGGCGCGGGTCGGCGACGTGCTGCGCGCCGCGCTCGGCCTGCCCGTCCTCGTCGAGAACGACGTCAACACCCTCGCCGTCGCGGAGGCGCTCTACGGCGCGGGCCGCGAGCACTCCACCTACGTCGTCGTGACGATCGGCCGCGGCATCGGCTGCGGGATCGTCGTCGACGGGTCCGTCTTCCGCGGGGCGGCCGGCGGGGCCGGCGAGATCGGCCACATCCCGGTGGACCCCGACGACGGCCCGCTCTGCGGCTGCGGCGCGCGGGGGTGCCTCGAGGCGTGGGTCGGTGAGGCCGCGCTCGTCCGGCAGGGACGGGAGCTCGGCCTGCTGGCCGAGGCGCAGGGCGTCCACGAGCTGCGGGCCGCCGCCGACGCCGGCGACACGGCCGCGCGCGACCTGTTCGAGCGCGCGGGCCGGCTCCTCGGCCGCACCCTCGCGGGCGTCGTGCACACGGTCGACCCGGAGATCGTCGTCCTCCTCGGCGAGGGCATCGACGCCTGGCCGCACTGGCGCCGCGGGTTCGAGGAGTCGTTCCGCGCGCACCTCATGCCGAGCCGGCGCAGCGTCCCCGTCGTCACCGAGCCCTGGGCCGACGACCGGTGGGCGCTCGGCGCCGCCGCGCTCGTCCTCGCCTCCCCGCTCGACGCCGAGGGCGTCAGCGGGGAGCAGGGCGAGCTCGTGCGGGCCCGCCTCCACGTGGCCGACGGGGGCGCCCCGTGAGCACGCCCACCGCCGCCCGCACGCCCGCCGACGCCGCCGCGCGCCCGAACGCCGCCCCGCGCCGTCGGGCCGCCCGCTCCGGCCGCCCGACGCGGGTCGGCTGGGTCCTGTTCTTCCTGCTCCCGAGCGCCGTGCCGCTGCTCGCCTTCAGCATCGGCCCGATGGTCGGCGCGGCGTGGATCAGCCTCCACGAGTGGAACCTGCTCTCGCCCATGAGGTGGGTGGGCCTGGACAACTTCGCCGACCTGCTCGCCGACCCCGCGACCCGCAACGCCTTCGGCAACACGGTGGCGTACATCGTCGGCTACCTGCCGCTCGTCTACGTCGGTGGCCTGGCGCTCGCGCTCGCGCTCAACGCCCGGCTGCGCGGCCGCTCGCTCCTGCGGGGCATCTACTTCCTGCCGGTCGTCACGTCGTGGATCGTCGTCGCGCTCGTGTGGCGCTGGCTGCTCAACCCGAGCGTCGGCGTCGTGAACTGGGCGCTCGGCCTCGTCGGGATCGACGGACCGGGCTGGTGGACCGACCCCGCGTGGGCGATGCCGTCGATCGTGCTCGCCTCGGCGTGGAAGGACCTCGGCTTCGTCATGGTCATCCTGCTGGCCGGGCTCCAGGCGATCCCGACGGAGCTCATCGAGGCCGCGCGCGTCGACGGCGCCGGCTGGTGGCGGCGGCTGTGGTCGATCGTCCTGCCGCTGCTGTCCCCCTCGACGTTCTTCGTCGTCGTCATCTCGCTCATCAACGGCTTCCAGGTCTTCGACCAGGTCTACGCGATGACGAGCGGCGGCCCCGACAACGCGACGGAGACGGTCGTGCTGCGGGTGCACGCGCTCGCGTTCCGGTACGGCGAGGCGGGCAACGCCGCTGCGCTGTCCTGGCTGCTGTTCGCCGTCATCCTCGCGGTCACCGTGATCCAGGTCCGCGGCCAGAGGCGGTGGGTCACCTATGCGTGAGCGGAGCCTGACGGCGCGGTCCGTCGTGCTGCACGTCGTGGTGATCCTCGGCGCGCTCGTGATGCTGTTCCCGTTCGTCTGGGCGGTCGTCACGTCGATCAGCCCCGGCAGCGGCCTGTCCGCCACGCCCCGACTGGTCCCCGCGGACCCCTCGCTCGCCGCGTACGCCCAGCTGTTCGGCGAGCTGCCGTTCGCGCGCGTCGTGCTCAACTCGCTCGGCCTCGCGGTCGCGTCGACGCTCGCCCAGGTCGTCACCAGCGCCATGGCCGCCTACGCGTTCAGCCGCCTGCCGTTCCGGGGCTCGGGCGTGGTGTTCGCGCTCTACCTGGTCACGATGATGATCCCGTTCCAGGTGCTCATCGTGCCGCTCTTCGTCGAGATGAAGTGGCTCGGCCTCATCGACACCTACTGGGGCGCGCTGCTGCCGTCCCTGGCCTCCGGCTTCGGCGTGTTCCTGCTGCGCCAGGCGGTCAACCAGGTGCCGCGCGAGCTCGACGAGGCGGCGACCATCGACGGCGCCGGCCACCTGCGGATCTTCGCCCGCATCGTCGTGCCGAACATCCGGCCCGCCCTCGCCACGCTCACCGTCTTCGGCTTCATGGCGAGCTGGAACGCGTTCCTGTGGCCGCTGATCATCCTGCGCTCGCCCGAGCTGCAGACCCTCCCCGTCGCCCTGCAGACCCTGCAGGGCCAGTACACGACGCAGTGGGACGTCGTGATGGCCGGGTCGGTGATCTCGATCCTGCCGATGCTCGCGCTCTACATCGTCGCGCAGAAGTACGTGGTCCAGGGCGTCGCGTCCTCGGGCCTGAAGTAGTCGGCCGGCACCCCCGCCGTCCGCGCCCTCTCCAGCACCACCGATCGAAGGAGAACCCGAATGAACCGCAGGTCACCCCTCATGGTGATCGCTGCCGCCGCGGCAGCGTTCGCCCTCGCCTCGTGCTCCTCCGGCGGCACGGACACCCCCGACGCCGAGGGTGACGACGCCGGCCCGACCGCCGAGCCCGTCACCATCACCTACACGAACTTCATCTCCAACAACGGCAACGAGGAGAACCTCGACCGGATCGTGGCCGCCTTCGAGGAGGCCAACCCCGGCATCACCGTCGAGGTCACGACGATGGCGTACGCGGACTACTTCACCGCGCTGCAGACCGACCTCGCCGCCGGCACGGTGTCCGACGTCTTCGACATCGAGTACGGCCAGTTCTCGGCGTACCAGGCCAACGGCGTCCTCGCCGAGGTGACGCTCGAGAACCCCGGCGCCTTCGCCCCGTCGCTGCTGGAGACCTACCAGGCGGACGGCGTCCAGTACGCGATCCCGACGTCGTTCAGCAACGTCGTGCTCTTCTACAACAAGGACCTGTTCGACGCGGCCGGCCTGGAGTACCCGGACGCCGACTGGACGTGGGCCGACGAGAAGGCCGCGGCCGAGGCGCTGACCGACACCGCGGCGGGGGTCTTCGGCGACTACCAGCCGATCAGCTTCTACGAGTTCTACAAGGCGCTCGAGCAGAACGGTGAGTCGTTCCTCGGCGAGGACGGCAAGGCCGCGTTCAACACCCCGGGTGGCATCGAGGCCATCGAGTGGCTCGCCGGCAAGTCCGGCACCGTCATGCCCACCCCGGAGCAGGGTGCCGGCACCCCGGACTTCGACTCCGGCCTGTTCAAGGACGGCAAGCTCGCCATGTTCCACAGCGGCATCTGGATGTTCGGCACCTTCGCCGACATGGAGGCGGACTGGGACATCGCCGTGGAGCCGGGCAACAAGCAGCAGGCCTCGGCGATGTTCTCCAACGCCGTCGCCGTCTCCGCGACCAGCGACCACATCGAGGAGGCGACCAAGTTCGCCGAGTTCCTCGCCGGGTCCGACCTCACGGCGCAGATCCGCCTCGAGGCCGGCTGGGAGCTCCCGCCGACGTCGGACGAGCAGGTCCTCGCGGACTACCTGGCGCTCGACAAGCCCGCGAACCGGCAGGCCGTGTTCGACTCCCTGGAGAACGTCGCGCTCACGCCGGACCTCGGTGAGCGCGCGGCCGAGGTGCAGGACGTCGTCAACTCGATCCTCACCGAGGTGGCCGCCGGCCGCATGACCGCCGCCGACGCCGCCGCCCAGATGGCCGAGCAGGTCGACGCGATCCTCGGCTGACCTGCCCGTGACCTGCGGACCCGGGGGTCCGCCCGCCTGATCACCGGGCGGGCCCCCGCCCCGGTCCCGCGCCACCGGGCGCCCGACCGGCCCCTCCAGCACCATCAGGAGCCTCCATGCACCACCTCCCCGCCGAGCCGATCGGCGACGACGAGCTGCGCGCCCTCGCGCGGCGCAGCCACGACGTCATCGCCGAGCACCAGGCGCCCTCGGGCGCGTACCCGGCGTCCCCGACCTTCTCCGCCTACCGCGGGTACGCCTGGTACCGGGACGGCGCCTTCACGGCGGAGGGGATGTCCCGCTACGGCGACGTCGCCTCGGTCGACGCGTTCCACGACTGGGCGAGCCGCGTGCTCGTGGCACGGGCCGACGTCGTGCGCTCCCTCGTGGCCCGGGCGGCCGCGGGCGAGGAGATCGGCAACGACGAGATGCTGCCCACCCGCTACACGCTCGACGGCGAGGTCGGCAGCGACCCCTGGTGGGACTTCCAGACCGACGGCTACGGCACGTGGCTGTGGGCCGTCGTCACCCACGCGCGGCGGCACGGGCGGGACCTCGCGCGATGGGCGGACGGCATCACCGTCGCCACCGACTACCTCGTCGCCTTCTGGAACCGCCCCTGCTACGACTGGTGGGAGGAGCACGTCGCCCACCGCCACGGCTCCACGTTCGGCGCGATCTACGGCGGGCTGTCGGCCGTCGCGGGCGCGGGCGTCCTCGACCCCGTGCGCTCCGAGACCGCCGCGGCCACCGCCGAGCGCGTGCGCCAGGTGGCGCTCGCGGAGTGCGTCGCGGGCGGCCACCTCGTCAAGTGGGTCGGGTCCGACGTCGTCGATGCGTCGCTCGCCTCGTGCGTCGTGCCGTTCGGCCTCGTGCCCGTCGGCACGGCGACGGCCGACGCCACCATCGCGACGATCCGCCGCGACCTCGCCACCCCCGGCGTGCACCGCTTCGCCGCGGACGTCTTCTTCGGCGGCGGCCAGTGGCCGCTGCTGACCTGCCTGCTCGGCTGGAACGAGCTCGCCGCGGGCGACCGCGACTCCGCCCTCGAGCGCCTGCGCTGGGTGGCCGCGCACGCGACGCCCGACGGCCTCCTGCCCGAGCAGGTCGACGACCACCTGCTGCACCCCGAGCACCGCGCCGAGTGGCTCGAGCGCTGGGGCACCGTCGCCACGCCGCTGCTGTGGTCGCACGGCATGTACCTCGTCCTGGCCGACGAGCTCGGCCTGCTGCCCCCCGAGGAGTCCCGATGGTCCTGAGGCACCGTCCGTCCGGCATCGGGCACCCGTACGCGACCTCCGCCGACCAGCGCACGCCCGTCCTGCCGCTCGTCGGCGAGCCGATCCGGCTCGGCGTCGAGGCGGCGGGCGCGGCCGAGGTGCACGTGACCTGGGAGGTCGCCGACGCCGACGGCGCCGTGCGCACCGCCCGCCTGCCCCTGGAGCCGGTCGCGCCGGACGCCGCCGACGCCGCGGCCCTCGCCGGCGGCGAGGGGCACCTCGCCGAGGCGCAGGCTGCCCAGCTCGCCGCCGACGGCGCGTTCGCGGTCCGGGTCGACGGCCTGGCCGACGGCGAGCGCGCGCGCTACCGCTTCACCGCGGTCGCCGCCGACGGCGCCACCGAGGAGACCGACTGGTTCACCGTCCACCCGGCGACGTGGCGGCCCGAGGGCGGCCGCCTGACGATCGACGGCCGGCCCGCCGACGGGCACCCGCGCGTCGTCCCCGGGTCCGTCGCCTGGCTGACGACCGCCGAGGGCGTCCACCGCGTGCGGTTCGCGCTGCGCATCGCGGCGGACGCGCACGTCGTCGGCTTCGGCGAGCGGTACGACGCCGTCGACCAGCGCGGGCGCCGCCTCGACGCGGTCGTCTTCGAGCAGTACAAGTCGCAGGGCCGGTTCGGCCGCACCTACCTGCCCATGCCGTTCGCGCACGTGCTCCCCGGGGAGAGCGGCGGCGAGGGGTGGGGCTTCCACGTCCGCACCTCGCGGCGGACCTGGTTCGACGTCGGCGCGTCCGCGCCCACCGAGCTGCGCGTCGAGGTGGCCCTCGGCGGCACGCGGGACGAGGCGCTCGACGTCGGGACCTACACCGGCGCCCCGCACGAGGTCCTCGACGCGTTCCTCGCCGAGGTGGGCCGGCCCGCCGAGCTGCCGGACTGGGTGTTCCGGCTGTGGGCGTCCGGCAACGAGTGGAACACCCAGCGCATCGTCATGGAGCGCATGGACACGCACGCGGCGCTCGACATCCCGGTGGGCGTCGTCGTCATCGAGGCCTGGAGCGACGAGCAGGGGATCATGCTCTGGCGCGACGCGCGGTACGCCCCGCGGCCGGACGGCTCGCCGTTCGCGGCGGGCGACTTCACCTGGGGCGAGGCGTGGCCCGACCCGAGGGCCATGGTCGACGAGCTGCACGCGCGCGGCATCAAGGTGGTGCTCTGGCAGATCCCCCTGCTCAAGACGCGGGCGGACCTGCCCCCGGACACGCCCGACGACGCCCAGGTGCTCCTCGAGGGCGCCGCGATGGTCGCGGGCGACCACTGCGTGCGCGAGGCGGACGGCACGCCGTACCACAACCGCGGCTGGTGGTTCCCCAAGGCCCTCATGCCCGACCTGTCGGTGCAGCGCACGCGCGACTGGTGGACCGCCAAGCGTCGCTACCTCGTCGAGGAGCTCGGCATCGACGGCTTCAAGACCGACGGCGGCGAGCACGCCTGGGGCGACGACCTCGGCTACGCCGACGGGCGCCGCGGCGACGAGGGCAACAACCTCTACCCCGTGCACTACGCCCGCGCGTTCGGCGACCTGCTGCGGTCCGCGGGCAAGGCGCCCGTGACCTTCTCGCGCGCCGGCTTCACCGGCTCGCAGGCGCACGGGCTCTTCTGGGCGGGCGACGAGGACTCCACGTGGGAGGCGTTCCGGTGGACGCTCAACGCGGGCATCACCGCGGCGTCGTGCGGGATCGTCTACTGGGGCTGGGACCTGGCGGGCTTCTCCGGGCCCGTGCCCGACGCCGAGCTGTACGTCCGCGCCGCGGCCGCCGCCGCGTTCATGCCCGTCATGCAGTACCACTCGGAGTTCCACCACCACCGGCGGCCGCTGCGCGACCGCACGCCGTGGAACGTCGCCGAGCAGTCGGGCGACCCGACGGTGGTCGACGACTTCCGCCGGCTGGCGCACCTGCGCGAGCGGCTCGTGCCGTACCTCGCGGAGCAGGCGCGGCGGACCGTGGCGACGTCGCGGCCCCTCATGCGCGGCCTGTTCTTCGACTGGCCCGACGACCCGCAGGTGTGGGCCTGGCCCGCCGAGTACCTCCTCGGCGACGACCTGCTCGTGCACCCGGTCACGGAGCCGGGCGCGACGACGTGGCGCACCTACCTGCCCGCGGGCCGCTGGGTCGACCTGTGGTCGGGCGGGGCCCACGACGGCGGCGCCGTCGTCGAGCGCGAGGTGCCCCGCGCCGTCGTGCCGGTGTACGTGCGGGACGCCGCGGGCGACGGCTCGGCGCCGGACGCGCTGCGGCGCGCCCTCGGCCTCTGAGGAGCGGGGCGCGGCAGGTGTCCGCCGAGGCTCGGCCCGGTGCGCCGACGGGCGGGGTGCGCTCCGCCGTCGGGCGGTACCGGCGGCTCCTGCGCAGCCCCGGGCTCGCGGCCGCGATCGCGTTCTCCCTGGTGGGCCGGCTGCACGAGTCGATGGTCGCGTTCGGGCTCCTGCTGCTCGTCACCGAGCGGTCGACGTACGCCGCGGCCGGGGTCGCGCTCGCCTCGTACGGCGTCGGGGGCATGGTGGGGGGCCCCGTGGGCGCGACGCTCGCCGCGCGGTTCGGGCACGCGCGCGTGCTGCTCGTCCTCGCGGCGGCGTTCGGGGCGGGGATCGGCGGGATGGCGGCCACGCAGGGCGACCTGCGCGCACTCGTCCCGGTGGGCCTGCTCACGGGCGTGCTCACGCCCCCGCTGACGCCGGCGCTGCGGTCCACGCTGCCGCGGCTCGTGCCGCCCGCCGACCGCCTGAGCGCGTTCGCGCTCGAGTCGACGGTGCAGGAGGTCGTGTTCGTGGCCGGTCCGGTGGTGGCCGGCGGGCTCGCCGTGCTGCTCGCCCCCGGCGCGGTGCTCCTCGCGGCGGCCGGGCTCACGGTCGTCGGGGTCGTCGGCTACTGCGCCGTCGTGGCCCGGCACGCGCCGTCGGGGCCCACGCGCGCCCCCGACGACGCCGACCGGCCGCCGCCGGCCACGGGCAGCGGGCCGTGGGCGCCCGGCACCGCGCGGCTCCTCGCGGGCGGGGTCGCGTTCCTCGCGGTGCTGTCGGTGGCGTCGGTCGTCATCGTGGCCGAGGTGAGCGGCCCGCGGGCGCACGGTTCCGCCGGCGTGCACCTCGGCGTCGTCAGCGTCGGCTCGATCGTCGGCGGGCTCGTCTTCGGCGCGCGCGTGGGCCCCGGCGCTGCGGTGGCGCCGCGGTTCGCCGTGCTCGGGGGCGTGCTCGGGATGCTGGGCCTGGCGGCGGCGCTGCCCTCCGGCGGCGCGCCCGCGGCCGCCGTCCTGCTCGTCGTGGCGTTCGCCTACGGCACGGCGATCGCCCCCGCGGGCGCGGTGCTCTTCGCCGAGCTGGACCGCCTCGCCGGCGCCCGCTCGACGCAGGCGTTCGGGTGGATGGGCGCGGCGATGGGGCTCGGCGGCGCGATCGGGGACGCGGCCGGCGGCTGGCTGGTGACCGGCCCGGGGACGGCCGTGGCCGGGTGGGCGGCCGCCGCGGTCGCCGTCGCCGCGGCGGCCCTGCTCGCGCGCCCGGGCGAGGTCAGCCCTCGCCGCCCCCGCCGACCGCGCCCTCGAAGAGCCCGATCTCGTTCCCGTCGGGGTCGATGAAGGACGCCCACCAGCTCGTGTCGTCGATGGGGGACTTGGGCAGGCCGACGCGGCCACCGAGCTCGGTCACCTGGCGCAGCACGTCGTCGATCGAGTCCACCTCGACGTAGCTGCGCGGCGCGGTGAAGTCCTCGCTGCGCGGCGCGAGCCCGCCGCCCGAGACGCCGTTGGGGGCCTGCCACATCGGGTAGCCCTCGAACCCGGGCATCTCCGCGATCTGCCAGCCGAACACGCGGCCGTAGAACGCGGACGCCGCCCGCAGGTCGCTCACGGGGATGTCGATGTGGGTGATGTCGCCGTGCGCCATGGGTCCTCCTCGTGGGGCGTCGGAGCGGCCACGGTAGGCACGGCGACCGACATCCCGCGCGCCGGCCCCACCCGCGGAGTGGAACGATCTGCCGGCATCTCGTTCCACTTCGGGCCTACGACCCTCGTTCCGTTCCACCGCGCGCCGGGGGAGGGCGTCTCGGGGCGGCGCACCGCTCAGGGCGCGGCGGCCAGCAGCGCGCGCAGGGCCGCCGCGTCGTCCGGGCAGGTGGCCATCCCGGCGGCGAGGTCCTCCGCCAGCGCCCACGTGCGCTCGCGGGTGCGCTCGTCGTCGAGGTTGGCGCGGACGAGGAACCGGAACCCGCCGCACTCGACGAGCGCCGCGGCCCGGTCGTCCGGCGTCGCACCCTCGTGCACGGTGACGTCCCCGACGGCGACCTCGCGCTCGACGTCGGGGTCGGCGAACCCGAGGTCAGGCCCGTCCGTCGACGTGACGAGCACGCCCACGGTGCGCGCGAGCTCGCCGCCGGCGTCGGCCACCTGGACGGCCCGGGCGGCGTACGGCACGTCGGGCTGCGGTCCGACCACCGCCGGCTCCGACGCGAGCCCCGTGCCGCCGACGAGCGCGGCCAGCCAGGCGTCGAGGAGGCAGGCGAGGTCGTCGTCCGCGCACGTGACCGCGGGCCGGTCGGACGCCGACGGCGTGGGGTCGCCCGACGACGTCGGGTCGCCCACCACCCAGAAGCTGCCCTCGAGCTCCTTGCCGTTCCCGCGCAGCAGCACCCGGTATGCCCCGGGGTCGAGCGCCGGCAGGCGCGCGGCGAGCTCGCCCGGCACGGACTCGGCGGCCGGCTCCTCCGTCGCGACGGTCCCGACGTCGGCCCACGCGCCGTCGGCCCAGCGCTGCACGAGCGCGTCGGGGTCCAGCCCGGCCATGGCGCCGCTGAGCATCTCCGCGCTGAGGTTCCCGCCGTCGTCCGGCGGCACGAGGGGCACCAGGGCGACGTCGCCCCCCGACGCCGGCACGAGCGGCGGCTGCACGGTCACGGCCGGGGAGTCCTCGGGCCAGAGCGGCGCGGGGGCGGGGGCGCCGTCGGCGACCTCGAGGACGCCGTGCGCGACGACCCCGTCGACCGACTCCTGCACCACGCGGTACCAGCCCGGCGCGAGCCCGTCGGTCGTGAAGCGCACGAGCGGGCCGGGCGCACCCGGGCCCACACCGAGGCCGATGTCGTTGAACCCCTGCACCTCGGGGGCGCCCGGCGCGTACCAGCGGGCGGTGCAGTGCCAGTCCGCCAGGCACAGGCCGGTCTTCCGGTACGGCTCCCAGGAGTCCCCGTCCCAGCGCTCGAGGTCCGCCTCCACCCCGAAGGTGGCGGTCGTGCCGTCGCGGCTGACCAGCGCCGCGGCGACCGCCACGTCGCCGGGCGGGACGCGGTCCGCGCTGAGCCACAGCGCGACGCCGCCCTCGTCCACGGCGGGCGGGGGCGGGGCGTCCGCGGGCGGCGTGGGGCCGGGGCCCAGGAGCGCGACGGCGGCCGTCGTCACCCCGGCGACCGCGGCCACCGCGAGCGCGCCGACGGCGACGCGGGTGGCCCGGCGGCGCCGCCGCCCCCGGGCGACGATCGCCGCGGGGTCGGCGGCCAGGACGGGTGCGGCGGCCCGGAAGCGGGCGGCGAGGTCGCCGGCGTCGGGGGCGAGCGGGGCCGGGCCGTGCGCGGTGGGGTCGGGGGTGCGGTCGGCGGTCATGGCGTCCTCCCGGCGGGTCCGGGGCGGCGTGCGGGGGCAGGAGCGGAGGGGGCGCCCGGGGGGCCGGCGTCGTCGGCGTCGAGCACGGCGCGGAGCTGCGCCAGTCCGCGCGAGGCGACGGACTTCACGGTCCCCTCGGAGACGCCGAGGTCGGCGGCCACCTCGGCCACGGGCAGCCCGACGAGGTGGCGGAGCGCGACGATCCGCCGCTGGCGGGGCGTGAGCGTGGCGAGCGCGCGGGCGAGGCGGTCGCGCTCGGCGTGGGCGTCGGCCGCGGCGGGCTGCGGGGCGTCGGGCAGCGCGGCCGGGTCGACGAGGCGCTCGCGGCGCAGACGGCGCCACGCGTCGGTGCGCGCGTTGGCCATGACGCGGCGCGCGTAGGCGAGCGGGCCGGCCTCGGACGCGGCGGCGCGCGGCCAGTGCAGGTAGGTCTTCAGGAGCGTCGTGGCGAGGAGGTCCTCCGCACGCGCCCCGTCGCCGGTGAGGTACCAGGCGACCCGACCGAGCTCCGCGGACGCCTCGCGCACGAAGGCGGTGAACTCCGCGTCGCGGTCGCCCGCGCCGCGCCGGCCCCCGACGTGCACGGGCACGACGTCGGGTGCGCCGTCGGGCACGTCGTCGGGGGTGTTGCCGGGCACGTCGTCGGGGGTGTCGTCGGGCACGTCGTCGGGCAGGTCGTCGGGCACACCGGAGCGGCCGTCGCCTCCGGTCGCCGCGCGCATACCCCCTCAACGGCCGGGCGGCCCGGAAGGTTGAGCCCCGCAGGCGGCCGGTTGGCTACCGTCGGACCATGCTGCGCGCGCCGGGTCCCCGCCGCGCCGTCGCGCGCCCCGGGCGGCGCACGCTGCGGGCGGGCGGCGCCGCCGCCGTGGCGGTGTGGCTCGGCCTCCTCGGCGCGTGCGCCCCCGAGCCGCCGGAGCCGCTGCCCGACGTCGTCGTCCGGCTCGCGCCGGAGGACGTCCGGGCGCTGCCGCCGACGCCGACCCCCACGCCGACGCCGACCCCCACGCCCACCCCGACGCCGACGCCGACGGAGACGTCGGCGCCCGCGCGCCCGGCCGCGCCCCGGCCGGCCCCGGCGCCGGCGGACGCGTCGGCGGCCGCGGAGGACCTGGTCTTCGCGCTCGCGAACGAGGCCCGCGCAGCGGCGGGGGTCGCGCCGCTCCAGCGCATGCCGGGGCTCGACGCCGTCGCGCGCGCGTGGTCGGCGACGCTCGCCACCGAGGGGCGCGACCTGGCGCACAACCCGAGCTTCAGCTCGCAGGTCCCGGCGGGCTGGTCCGCGGTCGCGGAGAACGTCGGCTGGTACGACGGGCCGGTGGACGCCGCCGAGGTCGCGCGCCTCATCCACGAGGAGTGGATGAAGTCGCCCGGCCACCGCGCGAACCTGCTCAACCCCGCCTACACCCACATCGGGGTGGGCGTGGCGCACGGGTCCAACGGCTGGTACCTCACGCAGAACTTCGGGGCCTACTGAGCCCCTCGTGGGCTCGTGTGGGCGGCCGGCTCGTGGTGGCCGGCCGGCCTCCCGAGCGGGGACCGGCGGGCCCGCGTGGGAACCGGTCGGTCAGAGCCGGATGCGGCGCGGGTTGCTCACGGTGGTGTAGATCGGGCCACCGGCGTCCTCCGCGCTCGGCCGCTCCGTGGTGCTCCTGTCGTCCATCCGGCACCTCCCTCCGAAATGATGGGATGACTTGACCAGTGTGCCGCATCGCTGGGCGTGCGCGCACCCGCGTCCCGTGAGACGTTCGACACGCCCGGCCGCCGTCGGGCTCCCGGGGCACCCCGGGCAGTGGCCCGTCCCGCCGACGGCCGTCCTCAGCCGCGCGGCGGGAAGGGCGGCGCGAGGAACGCGAGCAGCGTCACCCCGTCCCCGCCCGGCGCCGCGCGGTTCGCGGCGCGCAGCTCCTCGTCGCCGCGCAGCACGGCGAGCGACCCGGCGGGCAGCGGCACCGGCCCGGCGTCGGTGTCGAGCGTCGCCTCGCCCTCGACGGCGTAGAGCAGCAGGTCGGAGGCCCCGTGGGTGTGGGGCGGCAGCTCCTGGCCGGGGGCGAGCCGGATGAGCCGGGCGTTGGACTGCGTCCCCTCGGCGAAGGGCACGGCGACGAACCGCGCGTCGTCGTAGCCGGGGGCGTCGGCGAGGCTGTGGATCTCCATCGGGCCAGTGTGGTCCCCCCCGCGCGGAGCGGTGCACCGGCGGCGGGGCGAGCAGGCCCGCCGCGACGCCGCCCGGCCCGCTGTGTCGAGGATCACCCGCTCCGCGCCGTCCCGACGGCGTTCGTCCCCTCACGTCCGTCCGTGCCGCGTCCGATAACCCCTCGGTGACCCAGCGCCCCGCCCCTGCGACCGCCAACGCCGCGCCGGCCGTCGAGGCGCCGCCCCGACCGACGCGGGAGGCGCCGCCCCGCCCCGCCGCGCCACCGCGCGACGAGCGCGCGCCCCGGGACGAGGGCCGGTCGCGCGACGAGGACCCCGGCCGCCCGGCGTCGGGCCCGGAGCGCTCGCCCGAGAAGGCGCCCCGCGGACGGCGCCGCTCGCCCCGGCCGCGCCCCGACCACCGGGCCGGTGCCCCGGACCGCCGCCGCCGCTGGAGCCTCGCCGCGATCGCCGTCGCCGGCCTCGCGGCCGCCGGGATCGCCGTCGTCGCCCTCCTGCCCGACGGCGGCCCCACGCCCGAGCCGCTCACCCTCACCGAGGGCATGGCCGCCATCGCCGACGGGCGCGTGGCGGAGGCCCGGCTGGACGACCGCGCGCGGCTCGTCCGCCTCACGCTCGCCGACGGCGGCGAGGCCGAGGTCGCCTTCCCCGCCGAGTACGCGGACGAGCTGACCGCCGCGCTGCTCGAGGCGGGGGTCGACGTCGACGCCGAGGCGGGCTCGTCGCTCGCCGCGGACCTGGCGCTGCGCCTCGTGCCCATCGCGATCATCGTCGGCGTCCTCGTGTGGGTGGTGCGGCGGATGAACCCCACGACCGTCGCGGGCGCGCCCCGCCGCGCGCTCTCCACCGGCGAGGTGCCGGACGTGACGTTCGCCGACGTCGCCGGCGCCGACGAGGCGGTCGAGCAGCTGCGCGAGATGGTCGAGTTCCTCCGCGACCCCGCGCGGTTCGAGGCCCTCGGCGCCAGGCGACCCCGGGGCGCGCTGCTCGTCGGCCCGCCCGGCACCGGCAAGACCCTGCTCGCGCGGGCGGTCGCCGGGGAGGCCGGGGTGCCGTTCTTCGCGCTCGCCGGCTCGGACTTCGTGGAGACGTACGTCGGCGTCGGCGCGCGGCGGGTGCGCGACCTCTTCGCCCAGGCGCGCAAGGCCGAGCGGGCGATCATCTTCATCGACGAGGTGGACGCCGTCGGGCGCACGCGGACGAGCGGCACGCACAGCGGCGGCGACGGGGAGCGGGAGAACACGCTCATCTCGCTGCTCAACGAGATGGACGGCTTCGCGGGGTCGCGGGTCGTGGTGCTGGCGGCGACCAACCGGCCGGACACGCTCGACCCGGCGCTGACCCGGCCCGGGCGGCTGGACCGGCAGATCCAGGTGCCGAACCCCGACCGGCGCGGGCGCACCCTCATCCTCGAGGTGCACGCGAAGGGCCGGCCGGTGGCCGACGACGTCGACCTCGTCGGCGTCGCCCGCCAGACGCCCGGCATGTCCGGCGCCGACCTGGCGCAGGTCGTCAACGAGGCGTGCATGGAGGCGGCGCGGCGCGGGCTCGCGCAGGTCGACGCGGCGTGCTTCCAGGCCGCGATCGCGACCGTCGCGCTGGGCCGCGCCCGGACGTCGGCGCTCGTCACGGACTTCGACCGCAAGGTCACCGCGTGGCACGAGGCGGGGCACACGCTCGCCGCGTCCCTCCTGCCCGACGCCGACGACCCCGTCTCCGTCACGATCGTCCCCCGCGGGCCCGCGGGCGGGGCGACGTGGATGAGCGGCAACGACGACGTCTTCCTGCCCCGGCGCAAGGCGCTCGCCCAGCTGACCGTCGCGCTCGCGGGGCGCGCCGCCGAGGAGCACCTGCTCGACGGCGAGCACACGCAGGGCGCGTCCGGCGACCTGCAGGGCGCGACCCGGCTCGCGACGGCGATGGTCACCCGGTACGGGATGACCGACTTCGGCTACGCGCAGGTCGACGAGGAGACGCTGCGCGTGGGCGGGGAGGTCGCCGCGGCCGCGCACGCCCGCATCGACGCCCTGCTGCGCGACGCGCACCGGGCCGCGACCGAGCTCGTCACGGAGCACGCCGCGGCGCTCGAGGCGCTGGCCGCCGCGCTGCTGGCGGAGGAGACGCTCTCCGGCGAGCGGGTCGCGGAGATCGTCGCCGCGCACCGCTGAGGGGCCCGACCGGGTCGGGCGCTCGGAGGGCCGCTCAGCCCGGCGCGTCCGCCCGTGCTCGGCCCGGCGCGTCCGGTCGCGCTCAGCCCGGCGTGTCCGCCCGCGCGACCGCGCGGCGCAGCGCCCGGAGCAGCCCCGCCTCGGTGAGGCTCCCGACGATGCGGCCGTCGCCGTCGTGCACCGGGACCACCGGGCCGCCGGTCACCAGGGCGGCCAAGGCCGCGTCGAGCCGGTCGCCCAGGCGCACGCCGTCGCCGGTCGGGGCGGGCACTGGGGCGGGGACCGCGGCGCCGTCGGGCGGCTCGAGGTCGTCCGCGGCGAGCTCGGTGATCGGCAGGAGGCGCGCGGTGCGGCCCGCCCCCACGAAGTCCGCGACCATCCCGGGCGCCGGGTGCGCGAGGAGGGTGACGGCGTCGGCCACCTGCTCCACGTGACCGCCGTTGCTCATGACGACGATCCGGTCGCCGAGCCTGACGGCCTCGTCGACGTCGTGCGTGACGAAGATGACGGCCGTGCCGAGCCGGCGCTGGATGCGCCAGAACTCCTCCTGCAGCCGGCGGCGGCCCACCGGGTCGACCGCGCCGAACGGCTCGTCCATGAGCAGCACGGCCGGCTCGGCGGCGAGCGCCCGGGCCACGCCGACCCGCTGGCGCTCGCCGCCCGAGAGCTGGTGCGGGTAGCGGCGCGCGTACGTACCGGGGTCGAGGCCGACGAGCTCGAGCAGCTCGTCCGTGCGGGCGCGCGTGCGTTCGCGTGACCAGCCGAGCAGGACGGGGACCGTCGCGACGTTCTGCGCGACGGTGCGGTGCGGGAACAGGCCGACGTGCTGGATGACGTAGCCGATGCGGCGGCGCAGGGCCAC
>JAAZAC010000192.1 GCA_012514545.1 Actinomycetales bacterium
CCCGGCACCCGCTGGTCGGCTTCCTCACCGAGCACGGCCTGTCCGACGACGACCTCGCCGAGTTCCGGGAGCGCGCCGTCCGGCCCGACGTCGTCGGGGTGAACTACTACCCGCGCCACTCGACGGAGATCCTCAGGGCGGGGGAGTCCCACGTCGGCGGGTTCGCCGACCCGCGGCCGACGCGCGACGACGGCACGGCCGGGCTGGTGGAGCTGCTCCGCCAGGCGGCGGCCCGGTACGGCGCGCCGGTCGCCCTCACCGAGACGTGCGTCACCGGGACCGTCGCCGAGCGCGTCGCGTGGATGGACGCGTCCTTCGCCGCGGTGGCGGACCTCCGTGCGGAGGGCCTCGACGTCGTCGCGTACACCTGGTGGCCCCTCTTCGACATGTACGAGTGGACGTGGCGCACCAGCGACGGCCCTCGTGCCGACCACCTGCTGACCATGGGCCTGTACGCCCTCGAGGAGCGGGCCGACGGCCTCGCCCGCGTACCGACCCCCCTGGTCGGGAGGTTCCTGCACCACGCTCGACGCGCGCGCCGAGCTGCCCACCGCGATGTCGGCGCGGCGCCGGCGGAAGGACAGGCATGAACACGGCCCATCTCGTCCTGGACCGTCACGCAGTGGTCGGTCCCGTCCATCGTCGGTTGTTCGGCGGCTTCGTCGAGCACCTCGGTCGGCACATCTACGACGGCATCTACGAGCCGACGCACCCGACGGCCGGCCCCGACGGCTTCCGCCGCGACGTGATCGCGCTCGTGCGCGAGCTCGGCGTCAGCACGATCCGCTACCCCGGCGGGAACTTCGTGTCGGGTTTTCGCTGGGAGGACGGCGTCGGCCCGCGGGAGCAGCGGCCGCGGCGCCTCGACCTCGCGTGGCACTCCACCGAGACGAACGAGGTCGGGCTCCACGAGTTCGCCGGCTGGCTCGACGCCGTCGGCAGCGACCTCATGCTGGCCGTGAACCTGGGGACCCGGGGTGTCGAGGAGGCGCTCGAGCTCCTCGAGTACACCAACGTCCCCGGGGGCACCACGCTCTCCGAGCGCCGGCGCGCCAACGGCCGCGACGAGCCGTTCGGGGTGGAGATGTGGTGCCTCGGCAACGAGATGGACGGCCCGTGGCAGCTGGGCCACCGCTCGGCGGACGCGTACGGGCAGGTCGCCGCGCAGGCGGCCAGGGCGATGCGGATGCTCGACCCCTCGATCCGCCTCGTGGTCT
Organism: Actinomycetales bacterium; assembly: GCA_012514545.1. GTDB lineage: Bacteria > Actinomycetota > Actinomycetes > Actinomycetales > Cellulomonadaceae > Actinotalea. The sequence continues at coordinate 1,218 of JAAZAC010000192.1, forward strand.
GCGGCTCGTCGGGGTCGCACATGCCGACCTTCGGCGAGTGGGAGCGGACCGTCCTGACCCACACGTACGACGTCGTCGACTACATCTCGTGCCACGCGTACTACGAGGAGCGGGACGGCGATGTCGCGAGCTTCCTGGCCTCCGGCGTCGACATGGACCACTTCATCGAGACGGTCGTCGCGACCGCGGACCACGTCGGCGCGGTCCGCAGGTCCCGCAAGCGGATCGACATCTCGTTCGACGAGTGGAACGTGTGGTACCAGAGCCGGTTCGAGTCGTTCGAGCAGATCCGCGGCATCGACAACTGGCCGGTGGCCCCCCGGCTGCTGGAGGACGTGTACTCCGTCACGGACGCCGTCGTCGTCGGCGGCCTGCTGATCTCGCTCCTGCGCCACGCGGACCGGGTGACGAGTGCGTCCCTCGCCCAGCTGGTCAACGTCATCGCGCCGATCATGACCGAGCCCGGCGGGCCGGCCTGGCGCCAGACGACGTTCTTCCCGTTCGCGACGACCTCGCGCCTCGCGCGGGGGACGTCGCTGCGCGTCGTGGCGGACGCGCCGACGCGCGCGACCGCGAGGTACGGCGACGTGCCGGTGATCGACGCCGCCGCGACCTGGGACGAGGCGGCGGCCTCGGGCGCTGTCTTCCTCGTCAACCGCGACCCGGAGGCTGCGACGACCGTGACCGTGGACCTCGGTCGCCTCGGTGACGGCGTGCGCGCGGGCGACTCGGTGCTGCTCCACGACGAGGACCGGCACGCGCGCAACACCCTCGCCGAGCCGGAGCGCGTGCGCCTGCGGCCGCTGGACGTCACCACGAGCGCGGGCGTCGCGACGCTCACGCTGCCACCCGTGTCGTGGGCGGCCGTCCCGGTGGCGGTCGTGGGGTAGGGGGGAGGCCGGACTGTTCGGCACGACGCCTGATCGGGCACGACGCCCTGCCCGACTTCGGTGAGCCTGCACGCCGGTCGTCGTAGTCTGGCGCCAGTAGACGACGAGCCGGGCGACCGGACACCGCGCCGCGGCGACCCGCGGCTGCGCAGAGAACCGAGGGACGAGTTGGCGACTGGCGCAAGACGGCCCTCCTTGCGAGAACGCCCGCCTCTTCGCGGAGGGGATGGCCTCGCTCGGGCGCGAGCCCACGGTGCTGCTCTGCCGCTCGGCGTGGGCGGGCTCGCAGCGCTACGGGGCGGCCGTCTGGTCCGGTGACGTCCAGGCGACGTGGGAGTCGTTCAACGCCCAGGTCCGCGCCGGTCTGAGCGTCTCGCTCTCGGGGATGCCCTGGTGGACCACGGACATCGGCGGCTTCCACGGCGGCGACCCCGACGACCCGGCGTACCGCGAGCTGCTCGTGCGGTGGTTCCAGTTCGGCGCCTTCTGCCCGCTGTTCCGCCTCCACGGCGACCGGGACCCGCGGATGCCTACCGGGCCGACGATGACGGGCGGCCCCAACGAGGTGTGGTCGTACGGCGACGAGGCCTACGCCGTCCTCGTCCGGTACCTGCGCCTGCGGGAGCGCCTGCGGCCGTACCTGCAGGAGCAGATGTCCGCGGCCTCGAAGACGGGTGTGCCGCCGGTCCGGTCCCTGTTCGTCGACTTCCCCGACGACGCGCGGACGTGGGACGTCGACGACGCGTTCCTGTTCGGCCCCGACGTGCTCGTCGCCCCGGTCCTCGCGCCGGGTCGGGTGGAGCGCAGCGTCTACCTCCCCGCGGGGGCGCGCTGGGTGCACACCGAGACGGGGGAGGCCTACGACGGCGGCTCCGAACCGACCGTCCCGGCGCCGCTCGCGAGCATCCCCGTGTTCGTCCGCGAGGGCGCGCCCGTGGCGGAGGCGTTCCGCGAGGACGGACGGGGCTGAGGCCACCGCACGGCCCGGTTGCGCGCACCTCGCCCGCGCGCGACCGGGCCGGCGCGGGACCGGGGCGATGATCATCGGTGCGCCGAACGCCCCACCCGCGGCCCGCGCCCGGAGTACCGTGCCCTCCGATCCCACCGGAGGGATCCCCTCGAGGAAGGCGGGCAGCCCCATGACGGTCGCCGACGTCAAGGCCCGGGTGCAGGACATCCTGTCGAGGAACTTCGAGGTCGGCCTGTGGGGCGACCGCGGCTTCTTCGTGGACCAGGGCTCGACGCGCTGCTTCATCTCCGTCTCGGGCCGCGGCCCCGAGGACCCGCGCGTCATCGTCCACGTCACCTCGCCCATCGCGTTCGAGACGCCGGGCTCGCCCGCGCTGTTCGAGCACGTCGCCCTCAACACGGACTCGTGGCTGTTCGGGCACCTCTCGCTCGAGCCGGACGACGACGTGCCCGGCACCTACGGCGTGCTGTTCGTGCACCGGCTGCTCGGCAACACCCTCGACGAGGACGAGCTGACCGGCGTCGTCGCGGCCGTCGCCGTGACGGCCGACGACATCGACGACGACTTCGTGGCCAGGTTCGGGGGCCGGCGCTTCCGCGAGTGAGGCCGCCGATGCCGAGGGCCCGGACAGCGTCGTCCGGGCCCTCGTCGTGTGCGCCCGACGGCGCCGGGACCGCCCGCGCTCAGCCCACGAGGCGCGCGGCGACGTCGGCGACCTGCTCGGGCGTGCCGACGACCTCGAAGTGCATCTCGTCCGGCCGGTCGAAGTCGCCGCCCCAGACGACGACCGGGGCGAGGTCGTCGAGCAGCGCGCGGATCCGCGCGACCTGCTCGTCGGTGAACGTGCCGGCCTCCCCGAGGGGGTGCGCCGGGGCGTTGAGGTCGATCGCCGTGCCGGAGGCGTGGTTCGACAGCACGTCCTCCTCCCCGCGCACGGGCCGGTAGCTCCAGCCCCACGAGCTCGCGACGTCGATCGGCTCGACCTCCGCGTGGAACCGCTCGGCGACGTGCGCCAGGACGGTGGCCACGTCGCCGTCGCGGACCTTGCCCGTGACCCACGGGAAGGGCACGAGCCGGGGGTCGTGCCGGTCCGCGACGGCCTCCCACCCGTTCTGCGAGGCGCCCTCCGGGACCGTGGGGTCCTCGTCCCGGCCGCCGCCGCGCAGCGGCCCCCACGCGAGCACGACGACGACGGCCAGCAGCGCCAGCGCGAGCGGGTACGCACGGCGGCGGCGCCGGGTGCGGGCCGCCAGGCTCGTCGGCCGGCGGACGGTGGTGGGGCCGCCCGCGCCCGCGGGACGCGGGACGGGCTGCTGCGGCCGGTAGGTGGGCGGCGTCCGCCCGGCCTGCGCCGCCCGCCCGGCGGGTGCCGGACGGTGGGCGGTACCGGCGGCGGGGGCCGACCTCGACGCGGGTGCCATGCGCCCGACGGTAGGGGCGCCGCCGCGCGATCTCGTCCCACCGCGGCACGACTCGCGGGAGCGGCCCGGCCATCCCGCGATGGAGGCCGCCCCGGCCGAAGGGTGGAGGCCGCCCGTCGTCAGTAGTCGACGGCGTCCCGGACGATCGGGCAGGTCATGCAGTGCGCGCCGCCGCGGCCGCGGCCCAGCTCGGCGCCCGCGATCTCGATCACCTCGATGCCGGCCTCGCGCAGCCGCGCGTTCGTCGTCGTGTTCCGGTCGTAGGTGAACACCACGCCGGGCTCGAGCGCGAACGCGTTGTTGCCGGACTCCCACTGCTGGCGCTCGGACTCGAACACGTCGCCGCCGGTCTCCACCACCCGGAGCGCGGGCAGGCCCAGTGCGCGGGCCACGACGTCGGTGAACGGCGTGCCGCCCTCGTCGGTGACGTGGATGCCCGCGGGTCCGTCGTCGGGCCGGATGGTGAACGCGTGGATCCGCTCCAGCATCGCCGGGTGGACGCACACGACGTCCCGGTCGACGAACGTGAACACCGTGTCCAGGTGCATGGCGGCGCGCAGCCGGGGCATCCCCGCCACGACGACCTGGTCGGCCGCCCCGCCCTCGAACAGGGCCCGGCTGACCTGCGTGATCGCCTGGTGCGACGTGCGCTCGCTCATGCCCATGAGCACGACGCGGTTGCCCACCGGCATGACGTCGCCGCCCTCGAAGGTGGCCCGCCCGTGGTCGACCTCGGGGTCGCCCCACCAGACGGTGGCCCCGACGAAGTCCGGGTGGAACTCGTACACGGCCTTCATGAGCAGGGTCTCGTCGTGCCGCGCCGGCCAGTACAGGGGGTTGAGCGTCACGCCGCCGTAGAGCCAGCACGTGGTGTCGCGGGTGAACAGGGTGTTCGGCAGCGGCGGGATGAGGAACTCGTGGCTCGCCGGGTCCTGGTCGGCCAGGGCGCGGTGCCCGCCGCCGACGCCGTCCGGCAGGTCGGCCGTCGCGAGGCCGCCGATGAGGTGCTCGGCGAGGCGCCGGTCGTCGAGGCCCTCGAGGAACTGGCGGGTGGGCTCGACGAGGCCGAGGCCGACGTCGCCGGGCACGAGCTTGCGGTCGAGGATCCAGTCGCGGGCGCCCGGGACCGCCAGGGTCTGCGCGAGCACGTCGTGCAGCTCGACGACGTCGACCCCGGCCTCGCGCATCGTCGCGACGAACTGCTCGTGGTCGCGGCGGGCGGCGTCGACCCACATGACGTCGTCGAAGAGCAGGTCGGCCGCGTTCGACGGGGTGAGCCGCAGGTGGGCCAGGCCGGGGGAGCAGACGAGCACCTCGTGCAGGCGGCCGACCTCCGAGTGGACGCCGTACGAGGCGGCCGGGCGCGTGGGCTGCGCGGCGGTGTCGGGGGCGACGGTCATCGGGGCGTCTTCCTTCCTGTGGCGGCCGGCAGGGCCGCGCCGACGGCGGCCATCGCCACGACGGCGACGACGGCCACCGTCAGGACCTCAGTGAACACGACCTTCCCCGCTCGCGTCGGGTCCGCGCGGCGCGCCGGGGTACGTCGCGGACTGGCGGCCGACCGCGGGGCCGCCGCTAGGGTGGCGCCCGTGCGACGGCGCGCGAGCTCCCGGCCCGCCGTCGCCGCGCACCCCGGGACGCTCCGCGGCCGCGTCGCGCACGCCGTCGAGGGCTTCACGCCGGGCTACTTCGCGCTCGTCATGGCGACGGGCATCCTCTCGGTCGGCCTGCGCCTGCGCGGGCTCGACGCGGCGTCCGCGGTGCTGCTCGTGCTCGCGGCGTGCGCGTACGTCGTCCAGGTCGCGCTCAGCCTTTGGCGCTTCGCGGCGTACCGGCACGCCGTCGTCGACGACTTCACCGACCCCGGTCGGGCGTTCGGCTTCCTGACGTTCGTCGCGGGGACGAACGTGCTCGCGGCCCGCCTCGCCATGGAGGGGTACGTCGCGCTGACCGCGGTGCTCGTCGGCGTCGGGGCGCTGACGTGGCTCGTGCTCGGGTACGTGGTGCCGTGGACGGCGGTCCTCAGCCGCGCCGAGCGGCCGGTGGTCGCCACCGCGAACGGCACGTGGTTCATCTGGGTGGTGGCGAGCCAGTCGGTCGCGGTGGGCACCGCCACGCTGGAACGCGACGTCGCCTCGTCCCGGTACCTGCTCGCCGTCGTGGCGGTGGTCGCGTGGTCGGTCGGGATGTTCCTCTACTCGGCCGCGGGGATCTTCGTCGCGGCCCGGATGCTGCTGTACCCGCTGCGTGCCGCGGACCTCACGCCGCCGTACTGGGTGGCGATGGGCGCCTCCGCGATCACGGTGCTCGCGGGCGCCCGCATCATCGAGATGGCCGACACCCCGATGGTGACCGTCATGCGCGGGCTGGCGGCCGGCGTCTCCGTGGTGTTCTGGGCCTTCGCGACGTGGCTCATCCCGGTGCTCGTCGCGGCGGGGTGGTGGCGGCACCGGGTGCACCGCGTGCCGCTGCGGTACGAGGCGACGCTGTGGAGCATCGTCTTCCCGCTCGGCATGTACTCCGTCGCCGGGACGTACCTCGGCCAGGCGGACGGGCTGCCCCTCGTGGGGGCCATCGGCGGCGCGTTCCTGTGGGTCGCCCTCGGCGCGTGGGCCGTGGTGGGCGTCGCCATGGTGCGCCACCTCGTCGTCACGGTGCTGCGCCCGACGCGGGACGGGGCGCCCCCGGCCGCCTGAGGTCGCCCGGAAGCGTTACGTCTTCGTGACCGTCGGGCCCTTCCGTTCGTCAGTGCTGACCCTTAACTTAAGGCGTGAAGGAAGGAGGTGGCATGGCGGCCACGACCTCGCGGGACCTGCGGACGCGCAACCGTGCGCGCGTGCTGCGGGCGCTCGTGACGGCGTCGGAGACGACGCGCGCCGACCTCGCCACCGCCTGCGGCCTCTCACCCGCGACGATCACCAACGTCGTCGCGGACCTGATCCGCGAGGGGCTCGTCGAGGAGCGCGGCCTCGTGCCGTCGGAGGGCGGGCGCCCGATCGCCCGGCTCGGCGTCCGGCCCGACGGCGCGTTCCTCCTCGGCGCCGACGTCGGGGAGAAGGGCGTCGCCGTCGAGCTGTTCGACCTCGCCCTCACGCGCCTCGACCGCGAGTTCCACGACGCCCCCACGCGCGCGACCGACCCCGCGCCGATCGGGGAGGCGCTGCGCGCCGCCGTCGCCGCCATCCGCGCGCGCAACCCGGAGCGCGAGCCGCGGCTCGTCGGCCTCGGCCTCGGCCTGCCCGGCATCGTCGAGGACGCGAGCGGGTCCCACGAGGGGCACGGCGAGGTCCTGCACGCCCAGAGCCTCGGCTGGCCGGCCCTGCCCGTCGACGAGCTCGTCCGCCCCGACGGCCTGGAGGTCTTCGCCGAGAACGGCGCCAAGACGCTCGCCATGGCGGAGCGCTGGTTCGGCGCGGCGCGCGACGTCGAGCACGCCATCGTCGCCCTCCTCGGCCGCGGCGTCGGGCTCGGCGTCGTCTCCGCCGGCGAGCTGCTCCGCGGCTCCGCGGCCGCCGCCGGCGAGTGGGGCCACACCAAGATCTCGGTCGACGGCCCCCGCTGCCGCTGCGGCGGCACCGGCTGCCTCGAGGCCTACGTCGGCGCCGACGCGCTCGTCGCGGCGTGGCGCGAGCGGGGCGGCGGCCCGGTCGGCACCGGCTGGCGCGCGATCACCGGCCTCGTCGCGGCCGCCGAGGCCGGCGACCCGGCCGCGGGCGAGGTGCTCGACCGGGCGCTCGACGTGCTCGGCGTCTCCCTCGCCAACCTCGTCAACCTCCTCAACCCCCAGAAGATCGTCGTCGGCGGATGGGTCGGGCTGTGCCTCGTGCAGGCGCGGCGCGACGACCTCGCCGAGCGCATCCGCGCGGCGTCGCTGACCCGTCCGGGGAGCCAGTTCTCCCTGGAGCTGTGCCACTTCGAGGGCGACGCCGTCGCCCTCGGCGCAGCCCTCCTGCCGCTCGAGCGGCTGATCGACCGCCCGCTCACCGCGAGGTCGCCCTGACCCGACCTCGCCCGACAAGCCCCGAACAGAAGAACACCCCCACGAGGCGACGGGTCGCCCGCCAGGTCGACTGCGCCCTCGAACCGAACGACACCCGCCCCATCGAAGGAGATGCGATGAGCAGGACCCGACGAGCGATCGGCGCCTCCGCCGTCGTCGCGCTGTTCGCCCTGGCCGGCTGCGGCGGCGCGTCCGACGGCGACGACGCC
>JAAZAC010000193.1 GCA_012514545.1 Actinomycetales bacterium
AGTTGTAGGTGCGGATGCGCTCCGACCTGTCGACCGTGCGCACCTGCGAGCGCCGCGCCTCCGACGCCGCGGCCGCCGCCTCGTCCTGGCGCATCGCGAGCAGCCGGGCCCGCAGGATCCGCAGGGCCTGCTCCTTGTTCTGCAGCTGCGACTTCTCGTTCTGGCAGCTCACGACGACGCCGGTCGGCAGGTGCGTGATGCGCACCGCGCTGTCCGTGGTGTTCACCGACTGGCCGCCCGGCCCGGAGGACCGGTAGACGTCGATCCGCAGGTCGGCGGGGTCGATCTCGACCTCCGTCTCGTCCTCGACCTCGGGCAGCACGACGACGCCGGCCGCCGACGTGTGGATGCGGCCCTGCGACTCGGTGACGGGGACGCGCTGCACGCGGTGCACGCCGCCCTCGTACTTCAGGTGCGCCCACACCCCGTCCTCGGGGGCCGCGGCGCCGCGCGAGCGGATCGACAGCGTGGCGTCCTTCACCCCGCCGAGGTCCGACGGCGTGAGCTCGAGCACCTTAGCCACCCAGCCGCGGCGCTCCGCGTAGCGCGTGTACATGCGCAGCAGGTCGCCCGCGAAGAGCGCGGACTCCTCGCCGCCCTCCCCCGCGCGGATCTCGAGGATGACGTCCCGCGCGTCGTCGGGGTCGCGGGGCACGAGGATCCGGCGCAGCGCCTCCGCCGCCTCGGCCTCGGCGGCCCGCAGCGCGGGCAGCTCGGCCGCGATCGCGGGGTCCTCGGCGAGCTCGGCGGCCGCCTCGGCGTCGTCGGAGGCGCGCCGCCACGCCCGGTAGGCGGCGACGACGCGACCCAGCTCGGCGTAGCGGCGGCCGAGCGCGCGGGCTCGGGCGGGGTCCGCGTGCACCGCGGGGTCCGCCAGCGCGGCCTCGATCTCGCCGTGCTCGGCGAGCAGGGCCGTCACGTCGACGCCCTCGAGCGCGCCGTGCTCGGCCATCGCTCCTCCCCTGGGTGGGCCCCCGCGACGGGGGCGCGGACACGACGACGCCGGCGGGAGGCTCCCGCCGGCGTCGCGCACGCGCTAGTTGGCGGCGGCGGCCTTCTTGCCGTACCGCGCCTCGAACCGGGCCACCCGGCCGCCGGTGTCGAGGATCTTCTGCTTGCCCGTGTAGAACGGGTGGCAGCTGCTGCACACGTCGGCGTGGATCTGGCCGTTCGCCGCGGTGCTGCGGGTCGTGAACGTGTTGCCACACGTGCAGGTGACGGTGGTCTCCACGTACTTCGGGTGGATGTCCTTCTTCACGGGGTTCTCCTCACGGGCCTCCGGGTCGCACGCGGCGCGTGCGTGAACCGGTGGGCCAAGGGGTCAGTCTGCCAGAACGCCGGGGGGACCCGGAAAAGTCCCGTTCCCCAGCGCTCCGTCAGTCGTCGTGCTGCCCGGGCGGCGCCGGGGTCGTCTTCTGGACCTGCAGGAGGAACTCGACGTTCGACTGCGTCTCGCGCAGCTTGGTCAGCAGCAGCTCGATGGCCTGCTGCTGGTCGAGCGCGCTGAGCACCCGCCGGAGCTTCCAGTGGATCTTCAGCTCCTCGGGCGACAGCAGGATCTCCTCGCGGCGGGTGCCGGAGGCGTCCACGTCGACCGCCGGGAAGATGCGCTTGTCCGCGAGGCTCCGGGACAGCTTGAGCTCCATGTTCCCGGTGCCCTTGAACTCCTCGAAGATGACCTCGTCCGCCTTCGAGCCCGTCTCCACGAGCGCGGTGGCGAGGATGGTCAGCGAGCCGCCGTGCTCGATGTTGCGCGCCGCGCCGAAGAACCGCTTGGGCGGGTAGAGCGCGCTCGAGTCGACGCCGCCGGACAGGATCCGGCCGGACGCCGGGGCCGCGATGTTGTAGGCGCGGCCGAGTCGGGTGATCGAGTCGAGGAGCACGACGACGTCCTGGCCGAGCTCCACGAGCCGCTTCGCGCGCTCGATGGACAGCTCGGCGACGGTCGTGTGGTCGTCGGCGGGCCGGTCGAAGGTCGAGGCGATGACCTCGCCCTTGACCGTGCGCTGCATGTCCGTGACCTCCTCCGGCCGCTCGTCGACGAGCACGACCATGAGGTGGACCTCGGGGTTGTTCGTGGTGATCGCGTTGGCGATCGCCTGCAGCACGAGGGTCTTGCCGGCCTTCGGGGGCGACACGATGAGGCCGCGCTGGCCCTTGCCGATCGGCGCCACGAGGTCGATGACCCGGGTCGTCATGAGGTGCGGCTCGGTCTCCAGGCGCAGGCGCTCCTGCGGGTACAGCGGCGTGAGCTTGCCGAACTCGGGGCGCGTGCGCGCCTCCTCCGGCGTCTGGCCGTTGATCGTGTCGAGCCGCACGAGCGCGTTGGGCTTGGCGCCCCGGCCCTGCTGCTGCTCGCCCTCGCGCGGGGCGCGCACCGCGCCGACGACGGCGTCCCCCTTGCGCAGGCCGTAGCGCTTGACCTGGTTCATGGAGACGTACACGTCGTTGTCGCCGGGCAGGTAGCCGGACGTGCGCACGAACGCGTAGTTGTCCTTGATGTCGAGGATGCCCGCAACGGGCAGGAGGACGTCGTCCTCGCCGATCTCGATCTCGTCGAGGCTCGCGAGGTCGCCGGTGCCGCGGCCGCCGCGGCGCTTGTTGCGGTCGCGGTCGCGGTAGCGGCGACCGCGCCGGCGGCTGCCGCCGCCGCCCTGCTCGTCGTCGTCCCGCTGGCGCTGGCCGTCGCGCTGGCCGTCCCGCTGGTCGTCGCGCGACTCGTCGGCCCGCTCGTCGCCGCGCGGCCGGTCCTCGCGCGCGCCCTCGCCCTCGCGTGCGCCGTCCCCGCCCTCCGGCGGGCCGGAGGGGCGCTCGGCGCGGCGGGCCTGCCGCTCGACGGCGACCGCCCGGGCGGCCTCGGCGGCCCGGCGGGCGCGGTCGTCGGCCGCCTCGCGGTCCTCGCGCGCCGGCCGCTCGGGACGCTGCGCGCGGGCGGGCGCGGCGCCGTCGGACGCGTCCCGGGCGGGGGCGTCGTCGCGGGCCGTCGTCGCGGGGCCCTCCGCCGCGGCCTCGCGCGGGCTGCGCGTGCGCGCCGCGCCGCCGCGGCGCTCGCGGATCGCGGCGATGAGGTCGCTCTTGCGCATCCCCGACGTCCCGGTGACGCCCAGCTCGACGGCGAGGGCCTGCAGCTCGGGCAGGCGCAGAGTGCTCAGCGCGGCCCCGCGGCCCCCGGTCTGCGCACCGGAGGTGCCCGCAGCCGCGTCCATGGTCTCTGTCACGAAGGTCCTTCCCCTCGTCGGCGGCCCGGTGTGGGACGGCCGCTCACGCCGGTGGAGGGCCGGCAGGTTCTGATTGCCACGTGGTCGAGAGTCGACCGTGGAGGTGATGGCTCCCCGTGCACCGCGCGGCCCCGCGTGCAGGCCGACGAGGTGACCCTGGAGGGTTTGGGGGGTTGGCCCCACGGTACCACCGTGCCGGACGAGTCGGCACAGACCGCCCGGGTGATGTCAGCGCCGCACCGGGTGACGTCAGAGCCGCTCGGCGAGCGCGCCGTCGGCCGCGACGCCGGGGCTCAGCACCGTCCACCGGCCGCCCGCGGCCTCCATCAGGCGGGCCCGGACGGTGGCGCCGGCGTCGCCGTCGGTGGCCCGCTCGAGGACGAGCACGGACGGGCCGGCGCCCGACACCACGGCCGCCTGCCCGGCGTCGCGCAGCGCCCGCACGAGGCGCCAGGTCGCCGGCATGACCGACGCGCGGTACTCCTGGTGCAGCCGCTCGTCGGTCGCCTCGAAGAGGAGCTCCGGCCGGTGGCAGAGGGCCTGCACGAGGAGCGCGGCGCGCCCGGCCGTGTACGCGGCGTCGGCGTGCGGCACCTGGGCGGGCAGCACCCCGCGCGCGGTGCGCGTGGCGCACCGCTCGTCGGGCACGAGGAGCACGGGCACGACGTCGGGGTGCAGGGGGATCTGCGTCGCGTGCGGCCCGTCCGGCCCGGTCCACGACACCGTCGCCCCGCCGAGGATCGCCGGTGCGGCGTTGTCCGGGTGCCCCTCGAACTGCGTCGCGATGGCGAACGCCGCCGGGTTCGCCAGGGCCTGCGGCTCGCCGATCATCATGCGCACCGCCAGGATCCCGCCGACGACGGCGGCCGCGCTCGACCCGAGGCCCCGCCCGTGCGGGATCCGGTTCTCGCAGCGGAGCTCGAGGCCGACCTGGGGCGCGCCGACGGCGTCCAGCGCCGCCCGGATCGCCCGCACGACGAGGTGGTCCTCGCCCGTGGGCAGCTCGCCCGCGCCCTCGCCGACGACCTCCACCCGCACGTGCGGCGAGCCGAGCGCGCGCACCTCGATCGTGTCGTAGTGGGCGAGGGCGAGCCCCATCGCGTCGAAGCCGGGCCCGAGGTTGGCGCTCGTGGCCGGGACACGCACGCGGACGTGGTCGCTGACGAGTCGCATCGGTCCCCCTCAGCCCAGCCCGAGCGCGTCGGCGATCGAGACGACGTCGGGCGTCACGCGGACGAGGTCCACGGGCGACCCGTCCGGCGTCCGCAGCGCCCACTGCGGGTCCTTGAGGCCGTGCCCGGTGACGGTCACGGTGATCCGCGCGCCGACGGGCACGCGCCCCTGCTCGGCGAGCATGAGCAGGCCGGCCACGCCCGCGGCCGACGCCGGCTCGACGAACACGCCCACCTTCGACGAGAGCAGCCGGTGCGCGGCGAGGATCTGCTCGTCCGTGACGGCCTCGACGAGGCCGCCCGACGTGTCGCGCGCCTCGACCGCCTGCCGCCACGAGGCCGGGTTGCCGATGCGGATCGCCGTGGCGATCGTCTCCGGCTCCGTGACCGGGTGGCCGCGCACGATCGGCGCGGCGCCGGCCGCCTGGAAACCCCACATCGCGGGCGTGCGCGTCGCCGGGCCGTCGGCCGCGTACTCCGTGAAGCCCTTCCAGTACGCGGTGATGTTGCCGGCGTTGCCCACCGGGAGCACGTGGATGTCCGGCGCGTCCCCGAGCGCGTCGACGATCTCGAACGACGCCGTCTTCTGGCCCTCGATCCGGTCGGGGTTGACCGAGTTGACGAGCTCGACGGCGTAGGCCTCCGCGAGCTTGCGCGCCGCGACGAGGCAGTCGTCGAAGTTGCCGTCGACCTGCAGCAGGCGCGCGCCGTGCGCGACGGCCTGGCTCAGCTTGCCCATCGCGATCTTGCCGTCGGGCACGAGGACGGCGCAGGTCAGGCCCGCCGCCGTCGCGTAGGCCGCGGCCGACGCCGACGTGTTGCCCGTCGACGCGCACACGACCACCCGGGCGCCGCGGGCGAGCGCGGCCGAGATCGCCGTCGTCATGCCGCGGTCCTTGAACGAGCCCGTCGGGTTCATGCCCTCGACCTTGAGGTGCACGTCGGCGCCCGTGAGCGCCGACAGCGCCGGCGCCGGCACGAGCGGGGTGCCGCCCTCGCCGAGGGTGACCACGCGCTCCTGCACGTGCGCCGGGAGACGGTCCGCGTACTCGGCGATGACGCCCCGCCACTGCCTGGCCACTACGCCCCCTCCACCCGCAGCACCGACCGGACCTCGGCGACGACGTCGAGGCCCTCGAGCGCGGCCACCGTCGCGCCGAGCGCGGACTCGCGCGCCCGGTGGGTGACCACGAGCAGCTCCGCGAGGTCGCCCGACCCCGCCTGCCGCACCGTCTCGATCGACACGTCGTGCGCCGCGAACACGCCCGCGACCTGGGCGAGCACGCCCGGCCGGTCGGCCACGAGCAGCCGCACCTGGTAGCGGGTGACCGCGCGGCCCATCGGGAGCACGGGCAGGTCCGCGTAACGCGACTCGGTGGGCCCCCGCCCGCCGACGACGCGGTGGCGCGCGATCGTCATGACGTCGCCGAGGACGGCGCTCGCCGTCGGGACGCCGCCCGCGCCCTGGCCGTAGAACATCAGCGGCCCGGCGGCCTGCGCCTCCACGAACACGGCGTTGAACGCGCCGCGCACGCCCGCGAGCGGGTGGTCCTGCGGGACCAGGGCGGGGTGCACCCGGGCGATGACGCCGCCCGGCCCGTCGCCGCCGTCGGGCACGCGCTCGGCGACCGCGAGGAGCTTGACGACGTGCCCGGTCTCCTCCGCCCACGCGACGTCCTCGGCGGTGACGCCGAGGATGCCCTCGCGGTGCACGTCCTCGGTCGCCACCCGCGTGTGGAAGGCGAGGGAGGCGAGGATCGCGGCCTTGGCGGCGGCGTCGTGCCCCTCGACGTCGGCGGTCGGGTCCGCCTCGGCGTAGCCCGCCGCCTGCGCCTGCTTGACGGCGAGCGCGAGGTCCTCCCCCGTCGTCGCCATCTGGTCGAGCACGTAGTTCGTGGTGCCGTTGACGATGCCGAGCACGCGCGTGATGTGGTCGCCGGCGAGCGACTCGCGCACGGGCCGCACGAGCGGGATCGCGCCGCCGACGGCCGCCTCGAAGTACAGGTCCACGCCGGCGGCCTCCGCGGCCGCGTACAGGGTGGGGCCGTCCTTGCCGAGCAGCTCCTTGTTGGCCGTGACGACCGAGGCACCGCCGGCCATCGCCTCGAGGATCATCGTGCGCGCCGGCTCGACGCCGCCGATGAGCTCGATGACGACGTCGGCGCGCGCCACGAGGCCGCGCCAGTCCGTGGTGAGCAGGTCGCGCGGGATGACCG
>JAAZAC010000194.1 GCA_012514545.1 Actinomycetales bacterium
ACCACGATGCGCGAGCGCGCCGAGCGCCTCGACGAGCTGCTCGCGATCTGCGAGCTGGCCTGGCGCGGGGAGCCGTTCTCGTGGTCGGGGCAGCACTACCAGGTCACGGACCTGGTGCTCCGCCCGACACCGGTCCAGCGGCCGCGCGTGCCCGTGTGGCCGGTCGGCGGCTGGCCGAGCCCGCGGTCGATGGCGCGCGCCGCGCGCTGGGACGGGGTGGTGCTGCAGCGGACGGGGTCGGAGGAGCCGCTCACGGCCGCCGACGTCGCGGACGCCGTCGCGTGGCTGCGCGAGCGGCGCGGGGACCTGGTGGGGTACGACGTCGTCGTGCAGGACGTCCTGCCGGCCGACCCGGCCGCGGCGCGCGACCTCGTGGCGGCCCACGAGGAGGCGGGGGCCACGTGGTTCGTCGACTCGCGCTGGGACCCGGGCGTCACGCCGGAGGCGCTGCTCGAGCTGGCCCGGCAGGGCCCGCCGCGCTGACCGTCGCCGGCGCTCAGGCGTCGGGGCGGCGGCCGATCTCGACGGGGACGCCGCGGGCGGACCGCACCTCGACCTTCGGCAGGTGCTTGGCGGGCAGGGTCCGCGGCCGCCAGGTCGCGCGGTGCTCCTCGAACTCCGCGATCTCGTCCTCGTGCTGGAGCGTGAGGCCGATGTCGTCGAGGCCCTCCATGAGGCGCCAGCGCGTGTAGTCGTCGACGTGCAGCGGCACCGTGACGTCGACGCAGCGCACCTGGCGCCGCACGAGGTCGACGGTCACCTCGGTGCCCGGGTTCGTCTCGAGGAGCTTCCAGAGCAGCTCGACGTCCTCCTGGGAGAGCTGGCCTGCGAGCAGCCCCTGCTTGCCGGCGTTGCCCCGGAAGATGTCGGCGAACCGCGACGAGAGCACGGCGCGGAAGCCGTAGTCCTTGAGCGCCCACACGGCGTGCTCGCGCGAGGAGCCGGTGCCGAAGTCCGGCCCCGCGACGAGCACGGAGCCGCCGGCGTAGGCGGGCTGGTTGAGCACGAAGCCCGGGTCGCTGCGCCACGCGGAGAACAGGCCGTCCTCGAAGCCCGTGCGCGTCACGCGCTTGAGGTAGAGGGCCGGGATGATCTGGTCGGTGTCGACGTTGCTGCGCCGCAGCGGGACGCCGACGCCCGTGTGCTCGGTGAACTTCTCCATCGCGGGCTCCTCAGGCGAGAGCGGGAACGGGCAGCGGGGAGCCGTCGGGGGCGTCCTCGATGCCGAGGTCCGCGACGGACGAGAGGGTGCCGCGCACCGCGGTGGCGGCGGCGACGAGCGGGGAGACGAGGTGCGTGCGCCCGCCCTTGCCCTGCCGGCCCTCGAAGTTGCGGTTCGACGTCGACGCGGACCGCTCCCCCGGTGCCAGCTGGTCGGGGTTCATGCCCAGGCACATCGAGCAGCCCGCGTTGCGCCACTCGGCGCCGAACTCCGTGAAGATCTTGTCCAGGCCCTCGGCCTCCGCCTGGAGGCGCACGCGGGCCGAGGAGGGCACGACGAGGACCCGGACGCCGTCGGCCTTGCGCCGGCCCTGGAAGACCTTGGCGACCTGGCGGAGGTCCTCGATGCGCCCGTTGGTGCAGGAGCCGATGAAGACGGTGTCCACGGCGATCTCGCGCAGCGGGGTGCCCGGGACGAGGCCCATGTACTCCAGGGCGCGCTGGGCGGCCGCGCGCTCCGTCTCGTCCGCGATGTCGGCCGGGTCCGGCACGCGGCCGGACAGCGGCAGGCCCTGCCCGGGGTTGGTGCCCCACGTGACGTACGGCTCGATCTCGGCGGCGTCGAGGACGACCTCGGCGTCGAACACCGCGTCGTCGTCGGTCCGCAGGGTGCGCCAGTACGCGACGGCCTCGTCCCACTCGGCGCCCTCGGGCGCGTGCGGGCGGCCCTTGAGGTAGGCGAACGTCGTCTCGTCGGGGGCGATCATGCCCGCGCGCGCGCCGGCCTCGATCGACATGTTGCAGATCGTCATCCGGGCCTCCATCGAGAGGCTCCGGATCGCCTCGCCGCGGTACTCGAGCACGTAGCCCTGGCCGCCGCCCGTCCCGATCTTGGCGATGATCGCCAGGATGATGTCCTTGGCCGTCGCGCCCGCGGGGAGCCGGCCGTCGACGGTGATCGCCATCGTCTTGAACGGCTGCAGCGGCAGCGTCTGGGTGGCGAGCACGTGCTCGACCTCGCTCGTGCCGATGCCGAACGCGAGGGCGCCGAAGGCGCCGTGGGTCGACGTGTGCGAGTCGCCGCAGACGATGGTCATGCCCGGCTGGGTGAGGCCGAGCTGCGGGCCGACCTGGTGGACGATGCCCTGGTCCGCGTCGCCCAGGGAGTGCAGTCGGATGCCGAACTCGGCGGCGTTGCGGCGCAGCGTCTCGATCTGCGTGCGGCTCGTCGGGTCCGCGATGGGCAGGTCGATGTCGACCGTCGGGGTGTTGTGGTCCTCCGTGGCGAGCGTGAGGTCGGGGCGGCGCACGCGCCGCCCGGCCAGCCGCAGCCCGTCGAACGCCTGAGGGCTGGTCACCTCGTGCACGAGGTGGAGGTCGATGTACAGGAGGTCGGGCGCGCCGTCGCTGCCGCGGCGCACGATGTGTGCGTCCCAGACCTTCTCCGCGAGGGTGCGCCCCATGTCCATTTCCTCCTGAATGCGCCGATCGGGTGGTTCGGTACTTGCGTCTCAGGGCGTGAGACGCCAATATCGGCACATGGACAACTCTAGCGGAGTCGGCGTACTCGACAAGGCTGCCGCGGTCCTCAGCGCCCTGGAGGCCGGACCGGCGACCCTGGCACAGCTGGTCGCCGCGACACATCTTGCCCGACCCACGGCGCACCGCCTCGCCGTCGCCCTCGAGCACCACCGCCTCGTCGCGCGCGACATGCAGGGCCGGTTCGTGCTCGGGCCTCGGCTGGCGGAGCTGTCGACCGCGGCGGGCGAGGACCGCCTCCTCGCCGCGGCGAACCCCGTGCTGGCCGCGCTGCGCGACCACTGCGGGGAGAGCGCGCAGCTCTACCGCCGGCAGGGGGACCAGCGCATCTGCGTCGCCGCGGCGGAGCGCCCCATGGGCCTGCGCGACTCGATCCCCGTCGGGGCGACCCTGACGATGCAGGCGGGCTCCGCGGCGCAGGTGCTCCTCGCCTGGGAGGAGCCGGACCGGCTGCACCGCGGCCTGCAGGGGGCGAAGTTCACGGCGACG
The DNA here is from genome assembly GCA_012514545.1 of Actinomycetales bacterium. GTDB lineage: Bacteria > Actinomycetota > Actinomycetes > Actinomycetales > Cellulomonadaceae > Actinotalea. Next base: position 3,190 of record JAAZAC010000194.1, read on the forward strand.
ATCCTGTCCGGCGTCCGCCGCCGCGGCTGGGCCCAGTCGGTGGCCGAGCGCGAGCCGGGCGTCGCGAGCGTGTCCGCGCCGGTGCGCGGGCCGTCCGGCCGCGTCGTCGCGGCGGTGTCCATCTCGGGCCCGATCGAGCGGCTGACGCGCCAGCCCGGCCGCCTGCACGCGGGCGCGGTGGTCGCCGCCGCGAACCGGCTCACCGAGGTGCTGCGCCGCACCGCGGACTGACCACGACGACGACGAAGGCCCGGTCCGTGAGGACCGGGCCTTCGCGTGGTACCCCCAAGGGGATTTGAACCCCTGCTACCGCCGTGAGAGGGCGGCGTCCT
>JAAZAC010000195.1 GCA_012514545.1 Actinomycetales bacterium
CCGGCCACGATGAGGCCGATGCCCATGCCGATGTCGGCGAACCCCTGGTACTGCGCGACGAGCGCGCCGCACAGCCCCACGAGCCCGTTCGACAGGGCGAGGCCGAGCACCTTCTGGTGGTCGGTGTTCACGCCGAACGACCGGATCATGTCCGGGGCGTCGCCGGTCGCCCGCATCGCGAGCCCGAGGTCCGTGTGCAGGAACCAGATGATGAGCGCGAGCACGACGAGCACGAGCGCGAGGAAGATCCCGACGCTCGCCCACGTCCCGATGAGGCCCGCCTCGCGCAGCGGTGTGATGAGCGTCCGTTCGCGCAGCAGCGGCACGTTCGCGCCGCCCATGATCCGCAGGTTGATCGAGTAGAGGCCGATCTGGGTGAGGATGCCGGCGAGCAGGCCGTTGATGCGGCCCCGCGTGTGCAGCAGGCCGGTGATGACGCCGGCCCCGAGCCCGCCCACGAACGCGAGCGACGTCGCGAGGGCGGGCGGCATGCCGCCCACGATCCCGACGGCGGCGATCGACGCACCCGTCGTGAAGCTGCCGTCCACCGTGAGGTCCGCGAAGTCGAGGATGCGGAACGTCAGGTAGACGCCCAGGGCCATCACCGCGTAGATGAGCCCGAGCTCGACGGCGATCATCATGTCCGCCTCCGGCGGGTGGGGGACGCAGGGGGCGGACCCGGCCGCGTGGGCCGGGTCCGCCGCGACCCTACTCGCAGATGCTCACTCGGTGATGTTCTCCGGGTCGGCCTCGTCGATGAGGTCCTGCGGGATCTCGACGCCCATGCGCTCGGCGGCACCGAGGTTGAGGTGCAGCGCGAGCTCGGTCTGCGTCTCGACGGGCGTCGAGGCCGGGTCGGCCTCGCCGCGCAGGATCCGCACGGCCATCTCGCCGGTCTGGTAGCCGAGCGCGTAGTAGTCGATGCCGATCGTCGCGATGGCGCCGCGCGCCACGGAGTCGCCCTCGGAGGCGATGACGGGGATCTTCTTCGTCTCGGCGACCTGGATGAGCGTCTCGAGCGCGCTCACGACCGTGTTGTCGGTGATGACGAAGAACGCGTCGACGTCGAGGGAGTCGGCGGCCTGCTGCACCGCGGCGGACGTGTCGGCGGTGGCGAGCTCGATGGTCAGGCCGAGGTCGGCCGCGGCCTCCTGCGCCCACTCGACCTGCGTGACCGCGTTCGGCTCGCCGGCGTTGTAGACGATGCCGACGGTCTCGGCGTCGGGCGCGATCTTCGTGACGAGCTCGAGCAGGCCCTCGACCGGCACGGCGTCGGAGGTGCCGGTGACGTTCCCGCCGGGCGCCTCCATGCTGTCGACGAGCGCGGCGCCCACCGGGTCGGTGACCGCGGTGAAGAGCACCGGGGTGTCGGTGACGGCCTGGGCGACGGCGATCGCCGTCGGGGTGGCGATGGCGAGGACGAGGTCGAGGTCGTCGTTCGCGAACTTGCCCGCGATCGACGCGGCGACGGACTGGTCGCCCTGGGCGTTCTGCTCGTCGTACGTGACGTCGTAGCCGGCGTCGGCGAGCGCGGCCTTGAAGCCGTCGCGCGCGGCGTCGAGCGACGGGTGGGCGACGATCTGCGTGATGCCGACGGTGATGGCCTCGGCGACGGGCTCGTCCTCGTCGCCGCCGGGGGCGGCGGTCGGCTCGTCGTCGCCCGAGCCGGAGCAGGCGGTGAGCAGGAGGGCGGCCGCGACCAGCGTGACGGCGCCCCGGGCGGAGCGGAGGTGCTTCACGGGGTGTTCCTTTCGTGGACCGCGGTCCTCGCCGGACGGTCCCGGCGACGCGAGGTGTGCTGAGCCACCCATCGTAGAGAGGTGTCCATCCCTCGGTACGGTGTTTCCACGAGGTAGACGTTTCTCCCGGTCGCCACGGGGCCGACGTCGGGCAGTCGCCCCGGTTGCGGGCACCCCGACGCGGGAGCACGCTCAAGCGCGGCGGCGCCCGGACCGATGCACAGGGCAGCCGTCCGCCCCGCCCGCCCGAGGAACCCTCCCCATGCGCACCGCCGGCACGACCCGTCCCGCCGCCCGCACCCTCGTCGCGCTCGTCGCGGCCGCCGTCGTGGCGACGACGGCGCTCCCCGCCGTCGCCGGCCCCGTCTCGTTCGCCGGGGTGCCCAGCGGTGCACCGCTCGCCGTGGGCCCCGCCGACGGCGTCGGGCGCACCCCGAACGACGACGTCCCGGTCGGCGTCGTGCCCGACGGCGCCCTGCCCGCCGAGCCCGCGCCGACCGCCGAGGACCCGGGGGCGCCGATCGCGTTCGCAGGCGCGGTCACCGCGCCGCCGACGAAGACGCTGCCGCCCATCCTCGACGCGAACCCCGGTTGGCAGCCGAGCGTCTCGTGCGACCCGACCGACAAGCCGGGCGTGGTCGCCTTCGCGAAGCTCGTCGCGACGCACTGGGGCAAGACGCGGTACCACACGTCCCGCCAGTGCGTGCTCGGCGACGGCACGCAGCACGCCGAGGGCCGGGCCCTCGACTGGACGATGAACGCCTACGACGCGGGCGAGAAGCTGCTCGGCGACGCCGTCGTCGCGTGGATCACCGCCAACAACGGGGAGATGGCGCGGCGGTTCGGGATCATGTACCTGATCTGGAACCGCAAGATCTGGTACTCCTACCGGCCCACGGTGTTCGAGAGCTACACGGGGCCCGTCCCGCACACCGACCACATCCACTTCAGCTTCACGTGGGACGGCGCGATGGGCCGGACCTCCTGGTGGACGGGCGTCCCGGTGACCACGCCCGACGTCGGGCCGTGCCGCGTGTACAAGGGGCAGTACGCGCCGCGGTACACGGGCCCGCGGACGACGCCCTGCCCGACGACGCTGCTCGACCCGCCGTACAGCGCGTACCCCGTGACCCTGCCGGGGGCGACGGGGGCGACGGTCTCCCTCGCGCAGGCGCTGCTCGGGCTGCCGGTGGACGGCACGTTCGGCGCCGCGACGCTCACGCGGCTCCTCGCCTACCAGAAGGAGGTCGGGGTTCCGGTGACGGGCGTGCTCGACAACGCGACCTGGGCGAAGCTCGTCCTGTCGATGCCCGTGCCGCCGTACCGGCAGATCGTCGGCGCGCCCGACCTCACGGGCGACGGGTACGCCGACCTCGCCACCGTCGACGACCGCGGCCGGCTCAGCATCTTCCCCGGCATCGGGGGCGGCAAGCTCGGGCCCGTGCGGCCGTTCGGCACCGGGTGGGCGCAGATGCGGGTCTACGCGCCGGGCGACTGGAACCGCGACGGCCGCGGCGACATCGTGGCCGCGGACGCCGCGGGTGACCTCTGGCTCTACGCGGGCGACGGCAAGGGCCGGTTCCCCTCGCGCGCGAAGATCGGCAACGGCTGGAACGGGTACCGCATCACGCCCGCGGGCGACGTCTCGGGCGACCGCGTGCCGGACCTGCTCGCCATCGACCCGCGCGGCGACCTGTACCTCTACCCGGGCAACGGGCGCGGCGGGTTCGGCAAGCGGCTGAAGGTCGGCAACGGCTGGAACGGCTTCGAGCTGTACGCCGCGGGCGACCAGAACCGCGACGGCCGGGCCGACATCCTCGGCATCGACTCGGCGGGCAAGCTGTGGTTCTACGCCGGGCGTGGCGGCGGGTACTTCGCGATGCGCGTCCAGGTGGGGCACGGCTGGACCGGGTACACGTTCGCCTCGGGCGCGGACCTCGACCGGGACGGGATCGGCGACCTCGTCGGCCGCGACCCCGACGGCGTCCTGTGGTTCTACGCGGGCCGGCCCGGCATGGGCTTCTGGCAGAAGCGCCAGATCGCGACCGGGTGGTGAGGCGGCCCTAGGGCGTCGTGCGCGTGGCCCGGGCGTGGGGCCAGAGGCGCGCGCCGGCGAGCCCCGCGACGCCCGCGACGACGGCGAGCAGCAGCGCGGTCGGGGCGAGGCCGGCGGCGCCGAGCCACCCCGCGAGCGGGTAGGTCACGAGCCAGCAGAGGTGGGAGAGCGAGAACTCGGCCGCGAAGACCGCGGACCGCTCGCCGTCGGGCACCTCGCGGACGACGAGACGCCCGAAGGGCACCTCCGTGCACGCCCAGCCGAACCCGACCGCCACCCACAGGGCGCCGACGGCGACCAGGCCCGGCACCGCGGCGTCGACCCGGAGGGCGAGGGGCACGAGGAAGGTCGCGGCCGTCATCGTCGCCGCACCGCCGAGCATGACCGTGCGCTCGGGCACGCGGGCGAGGAGGCGCGGCATCGCGAGCGCGGCCGCCATCGACCCGGCGCCGTGGACCGCGAGGAGGAGGGCGACGACGTCGTCGTCCTGGCCGAACGTGTCCCGGGCGACGACGACCGTCTGGACGAGGACGAACGCGCCCGCCGCGGCGACGGTGAGGTTGAGCGCGAGGACGGGGCGCAGCGCGGGCACGCCCCACATGAGCCGCGCCCCGTGGCGCACGCGCGCGCCGAAGGGCAGGTCCTCGAGGGCGGCGCCGCCGTCGGGCGCCCGCCGGGGCCGGGGGATCACCACCGAGGCGACGAGCACCGCGGACGCGACGAACCCGACGGCCGTGCCCACGAACAGGGCGTCGCTCGCGACGACGAGCAGGAGGAGCGCGGCGAGCATCGGCGAGAGGACCATCTCGAGGTCCTCCGCGAGCCGGGAGAAGGACAGCGCCTGCGTGTACTGGCGCACGCTCACGAGGACGTCGGGGAGGGCGGCCTGGAACGTCGGGGTGTGCACCGCGGACGCCGCCTGCAGCACGAAGACCAGGACGTACACGTGCCAGACCTGGTCGACGAACGGGAGCAGGACGGCGGCGGCCCCGCGCACGACGTCGGCGGCGACGAGCACGCTGCGGCGCGGCAGCCGCGACACCAGCGCCTGCGCGACGGGGGCGACGAGGACGTAGGCGACCATCTTGATCGCGAGCACGGTCCCGAGGACGCGGCCGGCCGCGGCGCCGGCGAGGTCGAACGCGAGGAGGCTGAGCGCGACCGTCGCGAGGCCCGTGCCCGCGAGCGAGACGACCTGCGCCGCCAGCAGCCGGCGGTAGGTGGCGTTGCCGAGCGCGTGCGGGGTGGCCGGGTCCGGGCCGCCCGGGTCGCCCGGGTCGCCGTCCTGCCGCTCCCGGGCCTCGCGCATGCGCCGATGCTAGGGCCCGCGCCGCGGGGAGGGCCGCGCCGCCGGCGGGCCGCCCGGCGCCGCCGGACGGCCCACGCCCGCTCATGCGGCGCCGTCGTCGGGGCGGGGCTTGACGGCCCGCACGATGGCGCCGTGCATCCCGTCGACGACGTCGTGCGTGAAGGTCACGGACGCGTCGACGAACCCGGCGGCGGCGAGGCCGTCGAGGTACTCGCGGCGGGACAGCGCGCCGGCGATGCAGCCGGTGTAGTCGCCACGCTCGGCGCGCTGCGCGGCGTCGAGGTGGTCCTCGGCGACGATGTCGGAGACGACGAGGCGCCCGCCCGGTGCGAGGACGCGGTACGCCTCGCGCAGCACCGCGGCCTTGTCCACGGCGAGGTTGATCACGCAGTTGGAGACGACGACGTCCACCGCGGCGTCGGGCAGCGGCAGCCGCTCGATGAGGCCCTCGTGGATCTCGACGTTCGTCGCGCCGGCCTCGGCGACGTTGCGGCGGGCGAGGGCGACCATCTCCGGCGTCATGTCGACGCCGTGGACGCGCCCGGCGGGGCCGACCGCCCGCGCGGCGAGGAGGACGTCGATCCCGCCGCCCGAACCGAGGTCGAGCACGCGCTCGCCCGGGCGCAGCTGCGCGGCCGTCACCGGGTCACCGGAGCCGAGGGACGCGCGGACCGCGCCGGCGGGCAGGTCCGCCGTCAGCTCGACGGGGTAGGCCGAGCACGACGGCGGCGCCTCGGCGGTGGTGCAGCAGGCCGCCTGCGCGGTCTCCGCCGCGGTGCAGCAGGTCGCCTGCGCGGCGGCGGCGGCGTACTCGGCGCGGACGTGCTCGCGCAGCGCCTGCGGGTCGGTGGGGACGGTGCTCATGGCGGCCTCCTCATTGACGGACGTCGATGCGGAGACTGTGGCGCACTACATCGATGGCTGTCAATAGTGACATCTATCGATGTTTCTGCCATGCTGGGGCCATGACCACGCTCCCCGTGCTCCAGGACGCCTGCTGCGCGCCCATCACCGAGGAGGCGCTGACCGCGGACCAGGCGGCCGTTCTGTCCGCGCGGCTCAAGGCGCTCGCCGAGCCCGCCCGGCTGCGGCTGATCTCCCTGCTCGCCGCCGCCCCCGACGGCGAGCGGTGCGTGTGCGACCTCACCGCGCCCCTCGGCCTGTCCCAGCCGACGGTGTCCCACCACCTCGGGGTGCTGCACAAGGCGGGCCTGGTCACGCGCGAGAAGCGCGGCACCTGGGCGTACTACGCGGTGGTGCCGGAGGCGCTGGCCTCCCTCGCGGCCGTGCTGACGCCGGCGGCGCGGTCCTGACGCGCTCGGTCCGACGTTCTTCGCGCGGTCAGGTATCCCACCCGGTCCCGTAGCCTGAGCCCGACGGCGGCCGGCCGGGAACGCCGCCGCCCGGGCCTCTAGCTCAACTGGCAGAGCAGCGGACTTTTAATCCGCGGGTTCAGGGTTCGAGCCCCTGGGGGCCCACTGGCCATCGCCTCAGCGGTACGCCTCGGCCTGCGTCTCCTCGCGCGCCAC
>JAAZAC010000196.1 GCA_012514545.1 Actinomycetales bacterium
CGCCCCGCTCAGAGCGCGTACTGCACGACGAGCGGCGCGTGGTCGCTCCACCGCTCCGCGTACGACGGCGCCCGGTCGACCTCCGCGCGGACCCCCGCCGTCGCGAGGGCCGGCGAGGCGAGCTGGTAGTCGATGCGCCACCCGGCGTCGTTGTCGAACGCCTTGCCGCGCCACGACCACCACGTGTACGGGCCGGGCCCCGGGCCCGCGAGGTGCCGGTGCACGTCCACCCAGCCGAGGTCGTCGAACCACCGGTCCAGGTAGGCCCGCTCCTCGGGCAGGCACCCCGCCGAGCGCAGGTTGCCCTTCCAGTTCTTCAGGTCCACGTTCCGGTGGGTCGTGTTGAGGTCCCCGCCGACGACGGCGCGCCCGCCCGCCGCGCCCAGCTCGCCGAGGCGCTCGGTCACCAGGTCGAGGAACGCGAGCTTCTCGGCCATCGACGGCTGCCCGACCGTCCCGCTGTGGACGTACGTCGAGACGACGGTGAGCGGGCCGCCGTCGGGCAGCTCGAGGTCGGCCTCGACCCACCGGCCGGAGTTCGTCGCGACCCCGTCCGGCCCGAGGCCCACGCGCACCGCCGCGACGGGCAGGCGCGAGGCGATCGCGACGCCGGCGCGGCCCTTGGTCGCGGACTCCGCGTGCGCGAGGTGCCACACCGCGGGGTCGAGGTGGTCGCGCAGGTGCTCCTCGCCGGCCCGGGTCTCCTGGAGCAGGAGCACGTCGGGCCGGCGGGCCGCCAGCCACGCGCCCATGCCCCGGCGGAAGGCGGCGCGGATCCCGTTGACATTGGCGGTCGCGATGAGCACCAGAGCATTCTCGGCCACCGCGCCGGGCCCCCGGACCACGCCCGTCGCTCCCCGCCGTCGAGTGGAGCGCCGTGGCGCCACCGCGCTCCACTCGGGCCGGATCCCCGCCACGGCGCTCCACTCGGGGAGGTGTGGTCAGGACGACATCGTCGGCACCTCGCGGCCCTCGTAGGCGGCGCGGATCGCGTGGATGTCGAGCTTCTGCTGGCTCAGCATGCACGCCATCGCCCGCTGTCCGGCCTCGCTCGGCTCGAGGGTGAGGTCGTCGAGCCCCGCGGGGACGACCTGCCAGGAGACGCCGAACCGGTCCTTGAGCCAGCCGCACTCGCTCGGCTCACCGCCGCCCGCCTGCAGGGCCTCCCAGTAGTGGTCGACCTCCTCCTGCGTGGCGCACTCGAGCACGAACGAGAACGACTCGTCGAGCGTGAAGTACGGACCGGCGTTCAGCAGCGTCACCCGGTGCCCGTCGAGCTCGATCTCGACGACGAACGCCGCCCCCTCCTCCACGCCCGGCACGCCGGCGGGGGCGCGGCGGACGCCCAGGATCCGCGATTTCGGGACGACCGACGTCCAGAACTGCGCGGCCTCCTCGGCCTGGTTCTCGAACCACAGGTGCGTGTGCACGATGCCCATGGCGGTCTCCTCCGGTGGTGCGGACGTGCTTGTCACCCGTACCGACCACCGACCCCCGCGCAACTCATCGCCCCACCCTGCAGAGTGGAACGATCTGCCTGCACTTCGTTCCACACTGCGCTGCTGGACCTCGTTTCGTTCCACTCTGCGCTGGTGAACGTTGGACTCTGCGCGGGGGAGGTGCGGGGCGGCGCGCAGGCGCCGCAGGTCAGCGCAGGCGGGCCTCGGCCGCCTCGACCACGTTCGCGAGGAGCATCGCGCGGGTCATCGGCCCGACGCCGCCCGGGTTGGGCGAGAGCCAGCCCGCCACCTCGGCGACGGCCGGGTCGACGTCGCCCACGAGGCGCGTCCGGCCCGTCTCCGGGTCCACCCGCCGGGAGACGCCGACGTCGAGCACCACGGCCCCCGGCGCGACGTCCTCCGGCCGCACGATGCCGGGCACGCCGGCCGCGGCCACGATGACGTCGGCCCGGCGCAGGTGCGCGGCGAGGTCGCGCGTGCCGGTGTGCGTGAGCGTCACCGTCGCGTTGTGCTCGCGGCGGGTCAGCAGCAGCCCGATCGAGCGGCCCACCGTGGTGCCCCGCCCGACGACGACGACGTGCTGGCCGGCCACGGAGAGCCCGTACCGGGCCAGCAGCTCGAGGCAGGCGCGCGGGGTGCACGGCAGCGGCGAGGTCAGTGGCTCCTTGACCCGCAGCACGAGGCGCCCGAGGTTCGTCGGGTGCAGCCCGTCGGCGTCCTTGTCGGGGTCGATCCGCTCGAGCAGCGGGCCCGCGTCGAGCCCGCCCGGCAGGGGCAGCTGGACGATGTAGCCGGTGCAGCGCGGGTCGCGGTTGAGCCGGTCGACGGCGGCCTCGACCTCGGCGAGCGTGGCGTCCGCCGGGAGGTCCTCCCGGATCGAGTCGATGCCGACCTCGGCGCAGTCGCGGTGCTTGCCCGCGACGTAGGCGTGCGAGCCCGGGTCGTCGCCCACGAGCACGGTGCCCAGCCCCGGCACGACCCCGCGCCGCCGCAGCGCGGCGACCCGCTCGGCGAGCTCGGCCTTGATCGTGGCGGCGACGGCCTTGCCGTCGAGGACCTGCGCGCTCACTGCTGCAGGCCCGGGTAGAGCGGGAACTCCGCGGTGAGGCGGGCGACCCGCGCGCGCAGCGCGTCGACGTCGGCGCCCGCGCCCCGGATCAGCGCGGTCGCGATGATGTCGGCCACCTCGCGGAACTCGGCCTCGCCGAAGCCGCGGGTCGCGAGCGCCGGGGTGCCGATGCGCAGGCCGGAGGTCACGCGCGGGGGCCGCGGGTCGAACGGCACCGCGTTGCGGTTCACCGTGATGCCGGCGTCGTGCAGGAGGTCCTCGGCCTGCTGGCCGTCGAGCGGCGACTCGCGCAGGTCGACGAGGACGAGGTGCACGTCCGTGCCGCCGGTGAGGACGGAGACGCCGGCCGCGGCGACGTCCGGCGCGGACAGCCGCTCGGCGAGGATCTGCGCGCCGTCGAGCGTGCGCTGCTGGCGGTCCCGGAACTCCGGCGTGCCCGCGATCCTGAACGCGGTCGCCTTGGCAGCCACGACGTGCATGAGCGGGCCGCCCTGCTGGCCCGGGAACACCGCGGAGTCGATCTTCTTCGCGTGCTCCTCGCGGCACAGGATGAAGCCGGACCGCGGGCCGCCGATCGTCTTGTGCACGGTCGAGGACACGACGTCGGCGTGCGGCACGGGCGAGGGGTGCAGCCCGGCGGCGACGAGGCCCGCGAAGTGCGCCATGTCCACCCACAGCGCGGCGCCGACCTCGTCCGCGATCTCGCGGAACGCGGCGAAGTCGAGGTGCCGCGGGTAGGCGGACCAGCCGGCGATGATGACGCGCGGCCGGTGCTCGAGCGCCTTCGCGCGCACGACGTCCATGTTCACGCGGAAGGTCGTGGGGTCCACCTGGTAGGCGGCGACGTCGTACAGGCGACCCGAGAAGTTGATCTTCATGCCGTGCGTGAGGTGGCCGCCGTGCGCGAGCTCCATGCCGAGGATCGGGTCGCCCGCGGTGGCGAGCGCGTGCAGCACCGCGGCGTTGGCCTGCGCGCCCGCGTGCGGCTGGACGTTCGCGTGGTCCGCGCCGAACAGCGCCTTCGCGCGCGCGATCGCCAGGTTCTCGGCGACGTCGACGTACTCGCAGCCGCCGTAGTAGCGCTTGCCCGGGTAGCCCTCGGCGTACTTGTTCGTCAGCACGGAGCCCTGCGCCTGGAGCACGGCGCGCGGCACGAAGTTCTCGCTCGCGATCATCTCGAGCGTGTCGCGCTGGCGGCCCAGCTCGAGCTCGAGGACCTCGGCGATCTCGGGGTCGACCTCGGCGAGCGGCACGTCGAGCAGGCGGTCGCGGGACCGGGCGGCGTCGGGGGTGGCGGTCATCTCTCTCCTCGCGGATCAGCAGTGCGAGCCGGGGCGCGCACCTGGTGGGCGACCCGGGGCCCAGGCGTACGACCCCTCGTCAGCTGCTGCGTCGCTCCCCGGTGGTTCCCCACCTCGTTCCGCCAGTCGCGACCCGGCCCAGGCTACCAACGGCCGACGACGGCGCGTCCCGTGAATTCCGGCGCGCCGCCGTCGCCGGGGACCCCGGCGGACCCACGACGGACCGACCGGCGGACCGACCCATCGGGCGCTGACGTGCGGACACGGGCATCACTAGGGTGACCACGTGGAAAGCCCGCCGCGCTCCACCGCCGCAGGGTCGGGCGGATGACCGCCCTCGTCGCGGCGCTGCTCGGGCTGGAGGTCGCCGACCTCCCGCCGATCGAGGACGTCCTCGTGCTCGACGGCGACGACCTCGCCCCGGGCCGCGACCCGCACGTCGTCGTCATCCGCGCCCGGGCGCCGCACCACCTCGTGCGGCTCCAGCGCCTGCACGCGCGGTACCCCGACGCCGCCGCCGTCGCGGTCGTCGGCGACGACGAGGCCGAGGTGCGCCGCACCCTGCGCGCCACTCCCGGCCTCCCGTCCGACCTCGTCGTCGTCGCCCCGGACGCCGACCTCGCCACCACCGTCCGCGAGGCCGCCGAGCGGACCGCCCGGCGCCGGCGCCACGACGCCCTCGTCACGGCCGTCCGGCTCCGGACGGCGGCCCCGCCCCCCGACGCGCGGCCGATGACGACGACGCTCGGCGCCGCGCTCGACCGCGCGCCGATCGGCGTGCTCCTCGCAACCCCTACCGGCGAGGCGATCGAGTGGAACGCACGGGCCGCGACAGTGCTGGGTCTCACCGACGCGGACCTCGGCCTGCCCGCGCCCCGCCTGTTCGCGCTCGCCGACCAGGTGGCGGAGGCCGTCGCCCTGGCCGGGGCCGAGGAGGGGTTCGGGCACTCGGTCACCACCCCGGCCGCGCGGCGCCCCGAGGTGGTCGTCGAGATCACGGCCGCCCCGAACGACCTCCCGGACGGCGGCCGGGCGGTGCTGCTGCTCCTCCTCGACGTCACCGGGCGGCGCGCCGCCGAGGCGGCGCGCGACGCGCTGCAGACCCGCCTCGCCGTCGTGCGGCGGTCGCAGGAGTTCCTGCTCCGCGCGTCGGAGGTGCTCGCGCAGGCGGACGACTACGCGGACACGCTCACCCAGCTCGCGCGGGTCGCCGTGCCCACCCTGGGCGACCTCTGCGTCATCGACGTCCTCGAGGGCGGGCGGGTGCGCCGTCGGGCCGCGGAGCACGCGGACCCCGCGAAGCAGCCGCTCGCGGACCGGCTCCGGCAGTTCGGGCCGACCCCCGCGAGCTCCCACCCGGTCGCCGCGGTCCTGCGGGACGCCGGGGCCCGGTGGAACGCCCACCCGACCGAGGCGGAGCTGCGCTCGTTCGCGATCAGCGAGGCGCACTTCCGGCTCGTCCGGGAGCTCGACTACTCCGGCTACATCGCCGTCCCCCTGCGCGCCGACGGCGAGGTGCTCGGCGTCCTCACGGTCGTCTCGTGCGGCGAGCGCCGGTTCGGCCCCGACGACGTCATGCTCGTCGAGGACGTCGCGGCGCGGATCGCCGTCGTCGTCGCCAAGGCGCGGCGGTACGACAGGGAGCACGCGATGTCCGTCGCCCTGCAGCAGAGCATGCTCACGGCGGTACCCGACCTCTCGCCCTGGACGGCGACCGCCCGCTACGTGCCGGCCGCGGGTGACGCGCAGGTGGGCGGGGACTGGTACGACGCGTTCCGCACGCCGTCGGGACGGCCCGTGCTCGTGGTGGGGGACGTCGTCGGGCACGACCTCGCGGCGGCGGCCGCGATGGGCCAGCTCCGCAGCGCGCTGCGCGCCCTCGCGTGGTCGAGCGGGGTGGCCGGCCCGGCGGACATGCTCGCCCGGCTCGAGGCGATGGCGACCGGGCTCGCGGTGACCGACTTCGCCACGGTGGTGGTCGCGCTGCTCGAGGAGGCGGACGGCGCCGCGCGCGTGCGGTGGTCCAGCGCCGGGCACCCGCCGCCCGTCGTCGTGCACGCCGACGGGCGCGCCCACCTGCTCCAGGGCGACAACGACCGGGTGCTCGCGGTGGCCGGCACCGTGCCGCGGCACGACCACACCGCGGACCTGCCGCCCGGGTCCACCCTCGTGCTCTACACCGACGGGCTGGTGGAGCGGCGCGACCGGCCCGCCGCCGAGGGCATCGCGCGGCTCGTCGCCGAGGCCGCGACGCTCGCCGCCGAGCCGGTCGAGGCGATGTGCGACGCGCTCGTCGCCCGCCTCGCCCCGCACGCCGAGGACGACGTCGCGCTGCTCGCGGTGCGGGTGCCGTCCCGCTGAGCGCGCGGCCCGGGCGTGCGGCGCGGCCGGCTACCGGTCGGCGTCGTCCTTGGGCGCCACGAGCGAGCCGCCCTCGCCGAGGATCCGGCGCAGGTAGGCGTAGGTGAGGTCGCCGAGCGCGTCGTCGTGCTCGCCCTCGTACGCGTCGGCGAGGTTGTGCACGGAGTCGCGCGCCGTGAACACCCACACCTCGGAGGTCTCCGGGGGCAGGTAGGGCGGGATGGCGAGGAGCAGCTGCGTGCCGATGCCCTTGCCCTGCAGGTCGGGCACGACGGCGAGGCGGCCCAGCGTGGCCCGGGCGCCCTCGACCTCGACCCGGATCGAGCCGACGAGCCGCGGGCCCAGCCACGCGCCGAGCGTCACGACGTCGGTGCGCTGCAGGTCCGCGCGCAGCTCGTCGAGGGTCTGCGTGAGCGGCGGGATGAACGGGTCGCGGTACTGCTGCGCCTCGCTGACGAAGGCCGCGCGGCGCACCGTGAGGAGCTCCCCCGCCTCGTCCACGTCGACGACGTCGATCCGCACCTCGGGCGCGTCCTGGGCCGGCTGCATGGGCGACATCGTGGCACCCGGCGCGGCCGTGCCGCGACCGACGCTCCGCGTCGTGGACGCCCTCGTGGACGCCGGGCGCCTCGGTCGGGGCGCCCCGGTCGGGGCCGGGCTCAGCGCTCGCGCGGCACGTACTCGAGTCCCACCTCGCGCGCGACGGCGCGCAGCTCGGCCTCGAAGTAGGGCTCGACGTCGGCGAACATGAAGTCGAGCTGGCCGAGCGCCTCGAGCGCGATCACCGAGTACAGGCGCACCCACGCGTGCGCGA
>JAAZAC010000197.1 GCA_012514545.1 Actinomycetales bacterium
CGCGCTCGTCGCTGCGGAGCAGCTCGTACCGGCCCGAGGACATCGCCGCGAGGCGCCCGTTCGCCGCGGCCACGACGTCCTCGAACCGCCGGGCGAGCACGTACGTGCCGAGCGAGAGCTGCCGGGCGTTCTCGCCGCCGCTCGCGGCGACGACGTTCGCCATCCGCACCACGGGGCCGGCGGCCTCGCGGGCCGCGACGAGCGCGGCGCACGCCCGGTCGACGGCCGCCGCCTCGCGCCGGGCGCCGTCGAGCCGGTCGCGGGCGGCCGCCGCCGACGACGCCGTCCGGACCGCCTCGGCGTCCGCGGCAGAGTGGGCCTCCTCCGCCTCGGCGAGCGCGGCGGACGCGACCTCGGCGGGCACGTCGCCGACGGCGCGCACGGCCTCCTCCGCGAGCCCGCGGGCGACGCGGTCGACCGCCGACTCGTGCTCGCGCACCTGCCGCTCCAGCGCGTCGAGCGCGGGGTCGTCGAGGGCAGCCGCCCGCACGGACTCCGCGTCCTCGAAGCCGTGCTCGGCGAGCGCCGCGGCGCGCTCCTCGCCACGCTCGGCCAGCCGCTCGGCCGCGACCACCTGGCGCCGGGCGTCCTCCGCCCACGCGGTGACGACGGCGATCCGGTCGTCGAGCGCGGCCGCCCGGGCCCGCACGGTCTCGGACGACTCGCGCGCCGCCTCGACGAGGGTCGTGGCGTCGCGGATCTCCTTGCGGAGCTGGGCCAGCGCGACGCCCTCCGTGCCGACGACCCGGTCGAGCTCGGCGCGCTGCTGCTCGAGCGCGAGCGTCGTCTCGTCGAACTCCTCGAGCTCGCGCTCCACGGCGGCACGCTCGACCTCGGCCTCGCGCGCGGCCGCCACCGCCGCGCGCGCCTCGGCGACCGCCGCCTCCGCCGTCGCGACGTCCCAGCCGTCGGCGACCTCGGCGGCGCCGTCCCGCCGCTCGCGCAGGGCGGTGAGCCGGTCGCTCGCCTCTCTGAGGGCCCTCTCCGCCCTCGCCAGCGCGGCCTCGGCGTCCTCGACGACCTCGGCCGTCACCCGCTCCGCCGACGACGACGCCGGGTGCGGGTGCTCGGTGCCGCCGCAGACGGGGCACGGCTCGCCGGGCGCGAGCTCGAGCGCGAGCTCGGCCGCCATGCCCGCGATCCGGGCGCGCCGCAGCGCGCTCGCCCGCGTCTCGGCGTCGGTCGCAGCGCGCGCCGCTGCCGTCGCGGCCTCCTCCGCCGCGGCCACCTGCGGCGCGAGCTCGGCGACCAGGGCTGCGGCCTGCCGACGCGCGGTCGCCTTCTCCAGCGCGACCTGCGCGTCCGCGAGCCCGGCCGCCGCCGCCGCGAGGGCGTCCCGGCGCTCCCGGAGCTCCGCCCGCGCGACCGGTCGGCGCGCGAGCCCGTCGACGAGCGCGTCGCGCTCCTCGGCCCGCCGCTCGACGCGCTCCGCGAGGTCGGCCACCGCCACGGTGAGCTCCGGCAGCCGGGCCTCGAGGTCGAGCGCCGCCTCGAGCCGGTCCCGCGCGGTGCGGCACCTGTCGCGCTCGGCGCCCAGGGCCTTCGCCTGCACCTCGGGCTCCGCGCGCTCGGGCGCGACCGCGTCGAGGTCGGGGTGCGCGGCCAGCGCGGCGGCGCGGCGGCGGGCGACCGCGACCGTGGCCTCGGCGAGCGTGGACTCGGCCTGCGCCAGCCCCACCACCGCGGGCATCGCTAGGCGCGCCCGCCGCGCGAGGGCCAGCCGCGCGACGTCGTCGGCGTGGTCGTCGGCGCGGGCGGCGAGGCGGGAGCGCTCGGCGAGCAGCGCGTCCCGCCGCTCGACGGCGGCCAGCGTCGCCCGGGCGGCGTCCCGCGCCCGCTCGGTCACCGCGCAGCGCTCGGCCGCGGCCGCCGCGAGCGCCTCGGCGCCCGCGACCTGCCCGCCGAGGGCGTCGACGACCGCCCCGACGGCGTCCCGCAGCCGGTCGACCTCGCCCGTCGCGGCCGCCTCGCGCAGCGCGGCCGCCTCCTCCTCGGCGCACCGCGCCGCGGCGACGAACCCGGCGGCCGCGCGGCCCACCTCCTCGCGCGCGGCGTCGAGGCCCCGCCCGGCCTCCGCGCGCATCGCCGCGAGGCGCCGCTCGAGGCGCTCGTAGACCTCCGTGCCGAACACCTTCTGCAGCACGCCGCGCCGCTCCTCGGGCTTGGCGCGCAGGAACGCCGCGAACTCGCCCTGCGGCAGCACCACCGTCTGCACGAACTGCTCGCGGTCCAGCCCGATCGCCCGCGTCAGCTCGAGCCCCGCCTCGTCGAGCCGGCTGCTGACCAGCTCGCCGTCGTCGGGCGCGTCCGGGCTCGTCAGCCGCCACAGCCGCACGGACGGCTGCTGCGTCGTCGTCCCGGTGCCCCGCTGCTTGGGCCGCTCGTACCGGGGGGTGCGCCGCACCCGGTAGAGGCCCGACGCCGTCTCGAAGACGAGGTCGACGAAGGTCTCCTCGGTGGGCGCCGCGTGGTCGGACCGGATGCGGTCCTCGCTCGCGTCGGCGGACGCGACCCTGCCGTAAAGGGCGAACACGAGCGCGTCGATGATCGTCGACTTGCCCGACCCCGTCGGCCCCTCGAGCAGGAACAGCCCCGACGCCCCGAGCGCGGCGAAGTCGATCGTGTGCCGGCCCGGGAAGGGCCCGAGGGCCTGGAACGTCATGCGGTGGAGCTGCATCAGGCGCTCGCCTCCGCGCGCAGCACGTCCTCGTACGCGGCCCGCAGGACGGCGAGCTCCGCCTCCGTGGGCGGGGCGCCCGTGACGTGCGCGACGAACTCCGCCGTCACCTCGACCGGGTCGCGCGTCGCCGTGACCGCGGCCGGCCCGCCGCGCGCCGCGCCCGCGGGCGGCCGGTGCTCGGTGACGAGCAGGTGGGGGAACCGCGCCTTGAGCCGCGCGTGCAGCTCGGGCGGCCGCACGGGGTCGGTGACGACGGCGCGCAGCCAGTCGTCGACGTGGCCGTCGCCCGCCGGGCCGAGCAGGTCGGCGAGCGTCCCCGTCACCTCGGCCAGGCGCCGCGGCACGGGCGCCGGCACGAGCTCGGTCCCGGCGACGCCGTCGGGCCCGAGGTCGACGAGGACCGTCGACTTGCGGTGGTGCATCTCCGAGAACGAGTAGGCGAGCGGCGACCCGCTGTACCGGAGCACGGGGACGGGCTCCGCGCCGTCGGGCCCCTTGCCGTCGGGCCCCTTGCCGTCGGGCCCCGCGCCGTCGCCCCGCCCGACGCCGGACGGGAAGGAGATCTGCTGCGGCCCGTGCAGGTGGCCCAGCGCCGCGTAGTGGACGCCCGCGAACACGCCCGCGGGCACCGCGTCCACGCCGCCCACGCGGATGTCGCGCTCGGAGTCCGAGGGCAGCCCGCCGACGACGAACGCGTGGGCCATCACGACCGAGCGGGTGCCCGCCGGCCGGCCCGCGAGGTCCCGGCGCACGCGCCGCATCGCCGCCGCCATGACGGCCTCGTGCGACCGGGGCAGCTCGCCCGCGCCGTCGCCCCCGTCCGGTCCGTCGTCGTCGGCGAGGACGCGCCGCACGGAGTCGGGGTCCAGGTACGGCAGGGCGTGCACGACGACGGGCCCGTGCGCGTCGGCGAGGACGACCGGCCGGCCGACGTCGGCGACGCGCGCGCGCAGGTGCACGCCGTCGCGCATGAGCTCGGCGCCGAACCCGAGGCGGATCGCGGAGTCGTGGTTGCCGGGGGTGACGACGACGGCGGCGGTCTCGCTCAGCCGGCGCAGCGCGTCCGCGAGCACCTGCACCGCCTCCACCGGCGGCACGGCGCGGTCGTAGACGTCGCCGGCCACGAGCACCGCGTCGACGCGCTCCGCCCGCGCCACCTCGACGAGGTGGTCGAGGAACGCGGCCTGGTGCCCGAGCAGGTCCACACCGTGGAGGGTGCGACCGAGGTGCCAGTCGCTGGTGTGGAGCAGGCGCATGGCCCGACGGTACGGCGCGCCGCCGACACCGCCGCCCCGCCACGCGGCCCCGTCCCCAGCCGGCCACGCACCCGCCACCCACCCGCCACCCACCCGGTGCCGACCCCCGCCCGACCGTCCCGCCGCGCCGCCCGCCGAGGGTGGCAGGATCCCGGGTGAGATCTGCCCGTGACGGTCAAGCAGGGGGCCGCCGCCGCCGATGTCCGAGCCAACGCCCCCCGCCCGAAGTCGTGCGTGGCGCCGCGGCGCCGGCACCCAGGAGGACACATGCAGTCGCCCGCCGATCGCGGCCGTGGGCTCCGCCTCGTCCAGGACCCGCCGGAGTTCCCGACGCTGACGACCCCCTTCCACGACCTCGACGAGTACGTCCGCCTCCCCCGCATGGAGGGCCTCGTCCTGTCGCCGGACGGCTCGCGGCTCGTCACCCAGGTCTCGACGCTCAACGCGGACGGCACCAAGACGCACACCGCGCTGTGGGAGGTCTACCCGACCCGCGCCAAGCCGGCCCGCCGCCTGACCCGCAGCGCCGAGGGCGAGACCGGCGCGGCGTTCACCCCCGACGGCGACCTGCTGTTCACGTCCGCGCGCCCCAACGCGGACGCCTCCGACGAGGAGAACGACCGCAGGACCCCCGCCCTCTGGGTGCTGCCCGCGGGCGGCGGCGAGGCGCGCATCGTCGCGTCGCGCCCCGGCGGCGTGCACCAGGTGCGGACCGCGCGCTCGTCGCCCGCCGTCGTCTTCACCACGCGCATGCTCCCCCGCGCCGAGGACGGCACCGCCGACGACCGCCTCCGCAAGCTCCGCAAGGAGAAGAAGGTCTCCGCCGTCCTGCACGACGGCTACCCGGTGCGCTACTGGGACCACGACCTCGGCCCCGACAGCACCCACCTGCTCGGCTGGCACTTCCGGCCCGGCGACGACGTGGCGCGCTCGGTCGAGGTCGCGAGCCTGTCGATCGAGCACCTCAAGGTCAGCGACCTCACGCCGAATCCCGGCCAGGCGCTCCTCGAGGCGGAGTTCGACCTCTCCCCCGACGGCACGTTCGTCGTGTCCACCTGGCTCGTGCCGACCGGGCGCGGCGCGTCCCGCACGATCCTCGTCCGGATCGACATCGACACCCAGCAGCGCACCGTCCTCGTCGACGACCCCGGGGCCGACCTCGGCGCGCCCGTGATCTCCCCCGACGGCACGCACGTCGCCTACCGCCGCACGTCCCTCTCCACGCCGACGACGGCGCCCCGCGTCACCCTCGAGCTGCTCGACCTGGCGGACGGGTCGCCGCGGACGCTCGTGCCCGAGTGGGACCGGTGGCCGACCTGCCACCAGTGGCTGCCGGACGGCTCGGGCCTGCTCGTCACCGCGGACCAGGACGGCCGCGCGCCCGTGTTCCACGTGGACCTGGAGTCCGACACGGTCGCCCAGCTGACGCACGACGACTACACGTACTCCGACCTGCAGGTCGCGCCCGACGCGCGGGTCGTCTACGCGATGCGTTCGTCCTACCTCGCGCCCGCGCACCCCGTGCGGATCCAGCTCACCCCGGAGCCCAACCGCGAGCGCGGCACCGTGACCGTGCTGCGGGCGCCCGCCGGCCCGCCGACGCTGCCCGGCTGGCTCACCGAGATCCGCACGACCGTCGGCGAGGGCGACGACGCGCACGAGGTGCGCGGCTGGCTCTGCATGCCCGACGGCGCGTCCGCCGAGGCCCCCGCGCCCCTCCTGCTGTGGATCCACGGCGGCCCGCTGGCGTCGTGGAACACGTGGGCCTGGCGCTGGAACCCGTGGCTCATGGTCGCCCAGGGGTACGCCGTCCTGCTGCCGGACCCGGCCCTGTCGACGGGCTACGGCCAGGAGTTCGTCCAGCGCGGCTGGGGCCGCTGGGGCGAGGCGCCCTACACGGACCTCATGGCGATCACGGACGCGACGGTCGCGCGCGAGGACGTCGACGAGATGCGCACGGCCGCGATGGGCGGCTCGTTCGGCGGCTACATGGCGAACTGGATCGCCGGGCACACCGACCGCTTCGACGCGATCGTCACGCACGCGAGCCTCTGGGCGCTGGACCAGTTCGGCCCGACGACGGACCTCGCCTTCTACTGGGCGCGCGAGATGACGCCGGAGATGGCTCTGGAGAACTCGCCGCACCGGTTCGTGGCGGACATCCGCACGCCGATGCTCGTCGTGCACGGCGACAAGGACTACCGCGTGCCGATCGGCGAGGGTCTGCGCCTCTGGTACGACCTGCTGTCCGCGTCCGGCCTGCCCGCCGACGAGGACGGCAGCACCGTCCACCGGTTCCTGTACTTCCCGGACGAGAACCACTGGGTGCTCAGCCCGCAGCACGCCAAGCTCTGGTACGAGGTGGTCCTGGCCTTCCTCGCCGAGCACGTGCTGGGGCGCGGGCGCCAGGAGCTGCCCGAGACCCTCGGCTGAACCCCTCGGCGGACCCTCGGCTGAACCCTCGGCGGAGCCCTCGGCCCCGCGGGCGCGGGAGTGCGCGGTCGCGGGGCCGCGGCCGCGCGCCGCCGCCCTCGGGCGTCAGGCCGAGCCGGCCGGCACGGCGTCGGGCGCGTGCCCGGGCGTGAACTCGAACGGGATCGTCCCGCCGATGCCGATGAGGTCGAGCATCTCGATCACGAGGGCCGGCGGGTCGCGGAGGACGGCGGTCGAGCCCTCGTCGGCGGCCATGCGGTGCACCTGGAGGATGAACGCGATCCCCGAGGAGTCGATGAAGGTCACGTCCGACACGTCGACGACGTAGGGGCCACCGCGGTTCGCCAGCGCGATCATGGCCATGCTCGCCTGGTCGCGCAGCGACGCGTCGACGTCGCCCCACAGGCGGACGAGCGACCTGGTCTCGTCCTCGCTGACCTCGATGCCACCCGACGCGGTCCGGTTCTCGTCGTTCACGGCGCCTCATTCCCTGCGGGTGTCTGTCACCGGTCGTCGTACAGTCCGACGCGCGGGCGGGCCGAGTTGTTCCCGGGGCGCCGTTGCACCGGTCACGTCACCGTGCCGAGGCAGCGTACGCCACGACGGCGACGACGGCGCGCGGACGGCGACGATTCACCCGGGCGGCCCAGGCCGGTCGCTTGGCCGGGCGCGGTCCCAGCGGGCTGCCCCGGGGTCGACGGTGCTCACTCGGGGTCGGTCACGTCCGCGACCGTCGCGCCGAGCGCGAGGACGAGCCTGTTGCCGTCGAGCGTCGCGGCGACCCCGTGCCCGCCGGCGCCGATGGAGACCGCCCGCCCGGGCACCCGCGCGTCGGCGACCACCGGCCACGGGCGCACCGAGCCGAAGGGCGTGATCGTGCCCCGCTCGTACCCGGTGACCTCGCGCGCGACGTCGGCGTCCGGCATCGACAGCCGGGAGACGCCGAGCAGCGCGCGCAGCTTGGGCCACGAGATGGTCCGCCCGCCGGGCACGAGCACGAAGAGGTAGTCGTCCTCGCCGCGGCGCACGACGAGCGTCTTGACGATCTGGTCGGGCGCGAGCCGGCGCGCGGCCGCCGCCTCCTCGAGGCTGCGTACGGGTGGGTGCCGGACGATGCGGTACCGCAGGCCGGACGCCTCGAGCGCCGCGAGGGCGCGGGCCTCGCCGTCGGGAAGGTCGCTCACCGCCCCATGGTCACACGACCGCGCGCCGGTCGGTCCGCGCCGGTCAGCCGAGGTCGGCGAACTGCGCGACCTCGGCCCGCAGGTCCGCGGCGAGCGACGCCAGCCCCCGGCCGTGCCCGCCGTCGGCGGCCTCGGCGATCCGGGCGACCTGCTCGCTCATCCCGGACACGAGCGTGCTGATGTGCGTGAACGCGTCCGCCGCCGCCGCCGAGGCGGCCTGCGCCGCGTCGACCTGCACGGTGATGTCCCGCGAGCTGTCCGCGGACTCCTCCGACAGCGAGCGCACCTCCTTCGCGACGACGGCGAACCCCTTGCCCGCGTCGCCGGCGTGCGCCGCCTCGATGGTCGCGTTGAGCGCGAGCAGTCGCGTGCGCGCCGCGATGGCCTCGATGAGGCGCACGGCCGCCTGGATCTCCGCGCCGCTGCGCTCGAGCGTGTCGACGGTCGCCATGGAGTCCCGCGCCGCCGCGGCCGCCTCCTGCGACGCGGCCGCGAGCGCGCCCGCCGACCGCCCGAGGTCCTGCGCGGACGCCGCGACCTCGTCGGCCACGCGCACGAGCCTCTCCGCGAGCGCGAGCCGGTCGGCCCGCTCCGCCTCGGCCCGGGCCGCCGCGGCGGCGAGCGAGGCGCGGCTCTCGTCGATGCGCTGGGCGCCCTCGCGGAACGCGCCCGGCATGCCCTGGACGAGGAAGCGGCGGTGGAACCGGCCGCCGTCGGCCGCCGCGAGCACCGCGCGGGACTCGCGGACGTAGGCGTCCATGACGTCGGCCATCCGGTTCACGGCCGTGCGCGCCGTCTGGACCGGCGGCGAGGCCTCCGTCACGGGCACGCGCGCCTCGAGGTCCCCCTCGGCCAGGCGGACGCAGACGTCCGCGATGATCGCGAGGGCGGCGTCGTCGTCGGGCGCGGCGGCCCGCGCGACGGGCTCGGCGGCGACCGGCCGGCGGCGCAGGCGGCCCCACCACGCGCGGCTCACCGCCCCACCTCCGCGCCCGCGACCGACCAGACGAACTCGTCGTAGGTGCGGCCGTCGAGGAGGCGCTGCAGCGCGGCGGCGCCGGCGGCGATGCGCGCCTTCTTCGGCGCGTCGCCCCGCTCGGCCCGGCGCACCTCCGCGTACAGCGCGGCCATCCGCTCGCGGACGTCGGGCGGCACCCAGCGGCGGTTCGAGTGGTAGCCGATGATCCGCCCCTCCGGGCCGAACGACGGGGTGACGTGCGCGAACACCCAGTAGTGCGCGCCGTCGGAGGCGAGGTTGACGACGTAGGCGAACAGCTCCTGGCCGGCGGTGATCGTGTCCCACAGCAGCTGGAAGACCGCCATGGGCATGTCGGGGTGCCGGATGACGTTGTGCGGCGCGCCGGTGAGCTCGCCCTCGGCGTAGCCGCTGACCTGGCAGAACACGTCGTTGGCGTACGTGATCCGGCCCTGCAGGTCGGTCTTGGACACGATGATCTGCTCGCGGCCGAACTCGCGCTCGATGCCGGTCGGGGCGGCGGGGCGCCGGAGATGCTGGGGGGGCATGTCCGCTGCATCGGCTGGGCGGGGCCGGTTGTAATACTTCCCGGCGAAGGTTTCCGCAGGTGAGACGGGCGACGGCGGCGGGGTTCGTCGTCGGGCCCGGGCCGGGGCGCGGAAGCCGAATGCCGTAGGTGCCCCGCGGGGGCGCGGGGGAGAATGGCCGGTCGTGGGCGAGCAGGAGCGACCGGGCACCGGCGGGCCGCGCGCCCGACGCCGGGCGCCGCGCCGCGCCCCCGAGCAGCACACCCCGCACGCCGCCGCCCGCCGCGCCCGCCTCGCGGAGGTGCGCCGCGCCGTCGTCGTGCCCCCGATCACCTACCCCGAGGAGCTGCCGGTCTCCGCGCGCCGGGACGAGATCGCCGCAGCCATCCGCGACCACCAGGTGGTGATCGTCTCCGGCGAGACCGGCTCGGGGAAGACGACCCAGATCCCCAAGATCCTGCTCGAGCTGGGCCGCGGCCGGGACGGGCAGATCGGCCACACGCAGCCGCGGCGGATCGCGGCGCGCACGGTCGCCGAGCGGATCAGCGAGGAGATCACGGGCGGCCCGGGCGCGCTCGGCTCGATCGTGGGCTACCAGGTGCGGTTCACCGACCGGTCCAGCGAGCAGACCCTGGTCAAGGTCATGACCGACGGCATCCTGCTGGCCCAGATCCAGCGGGACCCGAAGCTCCTCGCCTACGACACGCTCGTCATCGACGAGGCCCACGAGCGCTCGCTCAACATCGACGTCATCCTCGGCTACCTCCGTCGGCTGCTGCCGCAGCGGCCGGACCTCAAGGTCGTCATCACCTCGGCGACGATCGACTCGGCGCGGTTCGCGCGGCACTTCGGCGCCCCGCCGTCGACCGAGCACCCCGACGGCGTGCCCGCCCCCGTCGTCGAGGTCACCGGGCGCACGTACCCGGTGGAGATCCGCTACCGCCCGCTGCACCCCGACGCCGACGCCCCGCCCGACGACGCCGACGACGACCTCGCCGACCTCGATCCCCCCGAGTGGAGCGCGGTGGCGCCATCCCGCTCCACTCGGGCCGATTCCCCGCCACCGCGCTCCACTCGGGCCGCGGGGCGCGCCGAGGCCGGCGAGGAGCGGGACCTCATGACCGCGATCTGCGAGGCGGTCGACGAGCTGTGCGCCGAGGGCCCCGGCGACGTCCTCGTGTTCCTCTCCGGCGAGCGCGAGATCCGCGACGCCGAGGACGCGCTGCGCGCCCACCTCGGCCCGCGCGCCACCGACCCGCGCACCCCCGGCGCGATCGAGATCCTCCCGCTCTACGCGCGCCTGTCGTCGGCCGAGCAGCACCGCGTCTTCGAGCCGCACACCACCCGCCGCGTCGTGCTCGCCACGAACGTCGCGGAGACGTCGCTCACCGTCCCGGGCGTGCGCTACGTCGTCGACCCGGGCACCGCGCGCATCTCCCGCTGGTCCAAGGCGACCAAGGTGCAGCGGCTGCCGATCGAGCGGATCAGCCAGGCGTCCGCCGACCAGCGCTCGGGCCGCTGCGGCCGCGTCGCCGACGGCATCGCGATCCGCCTCTACTCGCGCGCCGACCTCGAGTCGCGGCCCGAGTTCACCGAGCCCGAGATCCTGCGAACCTCGCTCGCCTCGGTCATCCTCCAGATGATCGCCGTGGGCGTCGTGGCCACGCCCGACGACGTCGCGCGCTTCCCCTTCGTCGACCCGCCCGACGTGCGGGCCGTGCGCGACGGCGTCCAGCTCCTCACCGAGCTGGGCGCCCTCGAGACGGGACCGGGCGGACGGGCCCGGCTGACCGACGTCGGGCGCGCCCTCGCGCAGCTGCCGATCGACCCGCGGCTGGGCCGGATGATCGTCGAGGCCGGCCGGCGCGACTGCGCGCGCGAGGTGATGATCGTCGCGGCCGCGCTGTCCATCCAGGACCCGCGCGAGCGCCCGGCCGACCGGCGCGAGCTCGCCGACGCCGCGCACGCCCGCTTCGCCGACCCGACGTCGGACTTCCTCACCTACCTCAACCTCTGGACCTACCTGCGCGAGAAGCAGCGCGAGCTGTCCGGCAACGCGTTCCGGCGCCTGTGCCGTGCGGAGTTCCTCCACTACCTGCGGGTGCGCGAGTGGCAGGACGTCGTCGCGCAGCTGCGCGAGCTCGCCCGGCCGCTGGGGATCACGGTGCGCCCGCCCGCGCGGACCGGCCCGTCGTCGGGGACGTCGTCGCGCGCCGGCTCGGACGACTCCGGGGCGGGAAGGGGCACGGACGACGGCCCGCCCCTGCGGCGCGACTGGGACGCCGACCGCATCCACCAGGCGATCCTCGCCGGCCTGCTGTCGCACCTCGGCATGCAGGAGGCGACGGAGGTCCGCGCGTCGGCCCGGGGGCGCGGCCGCGACGCCCGGGACGCCCGCGAGTCCCGCCGGCCGCGCAACGAGTACCTCGGCGCGCGCGGCACGCGGTTCGCGATCTTCCCGGGCTCGGCGCTCGCGAAGCGGCCGCCGTCGTGGGTGATGGCTGGCGAGCTCGTGGAGACGTCCCGGCTGTGGGCGCGCGACGTCGCCCGCGTGCAGCCCGAGTGGGCCGAGGAGCTGGCCGCGCACCTGGTCAAGCGCACGTACTCCGAGCCGACGTGGTCGGC
>JAAZAC010000198.1 GCA_012514545.1 Actinomycetales bacterium
ACGCGCCGCGCATCATCACGATCAAGGTGCCTGTCGACAAGATCGGCGAGGTCATCGGCCCCAAGGGCAAGATGATCAACCAGATCCAGGACGAGACCGGCGCCGAGATCACGATCGAGGACGACGGCACCGTCTACATCGGCGCCGTCGACGGCCCGTCCGCCGAGGCGGCGCGGTCGATGATCAACGCGATCGCCAACCCGCAGATGCCGGAGGTCGGCGAGCGGTACGTCGGCACCGTCGTCAAGACGACGACGTTCGGCGCGTTCGTCTCGCTCACGCCCGGCAAGGACGGCCTCCTGCACATCTCGCAGATCCGCCGTCTCGTGGGCGGCAAGCGCGTCGAGAACGTCGAGGACGTGCTCTCCGTGGGCCAGAAGGTCCAGGTCGAGATCGCCGAGATCGACCCGCGCGGCAAGCTCTCGCTGCACGCGGTCATCGAGGAGAAGGGCGACGAGAAGGGCGACGCCGCGGCGCCCGCCGCGGAGGCGGCCGCCGGCGCGTCCGAGTCCTGATGCCCCTGGCCCTCCCGCTCGTCGGCCCGGGTGAGCCGGGCGCGGAGCTGACCGCCGAGCAGGACGGCGGCGCCCTCGTGCGCCGTTCCGTCCTGCCCGGCGGCATCCGCGTGCTCACCGAGCACATGCCGGGCGTGCGCTCCGCGACGGTCGGGGCGTGGGTCGGCGTCGGCTCGCGCGACGAGCGGGACGGGCACCACGGCTCGACCCACTTCCTCGAGCACCTGCTCTTCAAGGGGACCGCGCGCCGCACGGCGATGGACATCGCGGAGGCGTTCGACGCCGTCGGGGGCGAGGCGAACGCGGCCACGGGCAAGGAGCACACCTGCTACTACGCCCGGGTGCGCGACACCGACGTGCCCCTGGCCGTCGACGTCATCACCGACATGGTGACCTCGGCGCGCCTGGACCCGGCGGAGGTGGAGGTCGAGCGCGGCGTGATCCTCGAGGAGCTCGCCATGAACGACGACGACCCCTCCGACGTCGTGCACGAGCAGTTCGCGGCCGCCGTGCTCGGCGACCACCCGCTGGGGCGGCCCATCGCCGGCACGCCCGCGAGCATCCGCGCGGTGCCGCGCGACGCGATCTGGGAGCACTACGTCGAGCACTACCGGCCCGCCACGCTCGTCGTCACGGCGGCGGGCGGGGTCGACCACGACGCGCTGTGCGCGCAGGTGCTCGACGCGGTGCGCACCGGAGGCTGGGACCTGTCGCCGACGGCGCGGCCCGCCCGGCGGCGCTCCACCGACCCGGCCGCGATCGCGACCGGCGCGACCGAGCTGACGGTGCACCGGACGACCGAGCAGGCCAACGTCATCGTCGGCGGCCCCGCGATCGCGGCGGGCGACGACCGGCGCTTCGCCCTCTCGGTCCTCACGACGGTCCTCGGCGGCGGCATGTCGTCCCGCCTCTTCCAGGAGGTCCGGGAGCGGCGCGGGCTCGCGTACTCGGTGTACGCGTTCTCGACCGGGCACGCCGACACGGGCGTCCTCGGGCTGTACGCGGGCTGCGCGCCGCCGAAGGTCGACGAGGTCGTGGACCTGCTCGTGGGGGAGTGGGAGCGCCTGGCGGCCGACGGGATCACGCCCGCGGAGCACGCGCGCGCGGTCGGGCAGATGTCGGGCGGCCTCGTCCTCGGCCTCGAGGACACGGGGTCCCGGATGACGCGGCTCGGCAAGGCCGAGCTGGTGCACGGCGAGCTGCTCAGCCAGTCCGAGTCGCTCGCGCGGATCGCGGCGGTGACCGCCGAGGAGGTCCGCGAGCTGGCGGCCGAGCTCGCCGCGCTGCCGCGGTCGGTCGTCCGCGTGGGGCCGTTCGCGGACTGAGCCGGCGGCGCGGGACGGCGGCCGCGGCCCCCGGGCGCGCGCCCGCCCGGCGCTAGGGTGACGGGCGTGAACGCGATCCCCGTGGCCGTGCTCGGCGCCGCCGGGCGCATGGGCGCCACCGTGTGCGCCGCCGTCGAGGCGGCCGGAGACCTCGAGCTCGTCGCGCGCCTCGACGCCGGCGACGACGTCGCGCGCGTGGCCGACGCCGGGGCCCGGGTCGCCGTGGACTTCACCGTGCCCGGCGCGACCGAGGCGAACGTGCACGCGCTCGTCGACCTCGGCGTGCACGCGGTGGTCGGCACGAGCGGCTGGGACGAGGCGGCCCTCGCCCGCGTGCGCGAGCACCTCGGGCCGACGCCGGGGGTGGGCGTGCTCGTCGCGCCGAACTTCGCGCTGGGCGCCGTCCTGACGATGGCGTTCGCGGCCCGGGCGGCGCGCTGGTTCGAGTCCGTCGAGGTCGTCGAGCTGCACCACCCCGACAAGGTCGACGCGCCGAGCGGCACCGCGGTCCACACCGCCGCGGCGATCGCGCGGGCCCGCCGGGAGGCCGGCCTCGGCCCCGGCCCGGACGCGACGACCACGGCGCTCGACGGCGCCCGGGGGGCCGTCGTCGACGGGGTGCACGTGCACGCCGTCCGGCTCCGCGGCCTCACCGCGCACCAGGAGGTCCTGCTGGGCAACCCCGGGGAGCTGCTCACGATCCGCCACGACTCGACCGACCGCGCGTCGTTCATGCCGGGCGTGCTGCACGCGGTGCGCACCGTGGCGAGCCGCCCCGGCCTCACCGTGGGCCTCGAGCACTACCTCGACCTCGCGTGACCGCCCGCCGACGCCGCCCCTGGCCGGCCCTCCTCGCCGCGGCCGGGATGTCGCTGCTGCTCCTGCTGTACGTCGTCGTCGCCGGGCGCGGCGGGGTGGCGCTCATCGCGACCGGCGAGCCGATCGCCGTCGGGCTGGGCGCCGCGGTGCTCGTGCTCCCGGCGCTCGGCCTGTGGCTGCTCGCGCGCGAGTGGTGGTTCGCCGTCGAGGTGCAGCGGATGGCCGACGAGCTCGCCGCGACCGGCGGGCTGCCCGTCGACGACCTGCCGCGCCGGCCGAGCGGCCGGATCGACCGGGCCGCCGCCGACGCCGCCTTCCCGGCCGCCCGCGCGGCGGTCGAGGCCGCGCCCGAGGACTGGGGTGCCTGGTACCGGCTCGCCTTCGCCTACGACGCCGCGCGCGACCGGCGCCGCGCCCGCGCCGCGCTGCGGACGGCCGCCCGGCTGCGGCGGGCCGAGCGCCGGGCGGGGCGGCGGGCCGGCCGGGCCGCCGGGTAGATCGTGGCCGCCGGCGAGATCTGCACCCAGATCGCGTACACCTAGATCGCGGCCACCCAGCGCCGCTCGACGGCGCTCGCGCCGGTGCCCGTGGTGAGCGTCCGCTCGGCGCCGTCCGGCCCGAGCCCCGAGCCCGCGAGGAACCGCTCGCGCGCCGGGTCGCCCTCGAGCACCCAGGTGACGACCGACGTCGCACCGTCCTCGCGCGCGAGGTCGACGCACGCCGCGAGCAGCCGGGAGCCGTGCCCGGACTTCTGGTGGTCGGGGTCGACCTCGAGCGCGAGCACCTCGACGGCCGTGGCGTCGCCGTCGGGCACGGGGGCGGTCGCCGCGAACCCCACGACGCGGGGGCCGTCGCACGCCACGAGGACCCGGTGCGCCCGGGAGGGCGGGGCCGCGATCGCGGCCGCCCACCGCTCGCGGACGACGCCGGCGTCGATCTCCTCGAGCGCCGCGGCGCCGAGGACGTCCGCGCGGCTCGCGCGCCAGGCGCGCAGCTGCACCCGGGTGACGGCGGCGTCGTCGTCGGGGGTCGCCGGGCGGACGGACACGTCGGCGCGGTCGCGGAAGAGGGCCATCCCGGCACGCTACCGCCCGCCCCGCGGCGGCTACGCCAGGCCGGCGGCCCGCAGCACGGCGGCGACGACCGCCGCGAGCACCACGACGACGACGAACGGCGCCCGCAGCGCCAGGGCGACCGCGGCGGCGGCGAGGGCCGCGAGCCGGGCGTCGACGACGAGCGCCTGGCCGCGCGTGAACGTCTGTACGGCGACGAGCGCCGCGAGCAGCGCGGCGGTGACGAGCGCCGAGATCCGGGCGACCCGCGGGTGCGCGAGCCAGTGCTCCGGCACGCGGTGGCCCGCGAGCTTGGTCGCGAAGCACACGGCGCTCGCGGCGAGGATCGCGACCCAGACGACGGCGCCGCTCACGACGCCTCCTCCCGGGCCGGCCCGCCGTCGGGCGCGTCGCGGCCGCCGCCCGACGGGTCGGGAACCCGCCCGAGCCGCGGGCCCGGCTCGCGCCACCCGACGACGACGGCGACCACCGCGGCCGCGAGCACCGGCACGCCCGCGGGGGCGACCGGCGTGAGCAGGAGCGCCACGACGACGGCGCCCGCCGCGACGGCCTGCGCCGCCCGGCCGGCGAGGCGCGGCCACAGCAGCCCGAGGAACGCGGCCGCCGCCGCGGCGTCGAGCCCCCAGCGCTGCGGGTCGCCGAGCGCGTCCCCCACGAGCGCGCCGACGAGCGTGAACGCGTTCCACAGCGCGAAGACGCCGAGGCCCGTCCACCAGAAGCCCGCGCGGGCGGCCGCGGGGCGCCGCTGCGCCGTGGCGACCGCGACCGACTCGTCGATCGTCACCTGCGCGGCCGCGAGGCGCCGCAGGCCGCGCACCCGCAGCAGGGGGGCCATCGCCGCCCCGTAGAGGGCGTTCCGGGCCCCGAGCAGCGCGGCCGTGCCCACGGCCGCCGCCGCGCCGCCGCCCGCGCCGACGACCCCGACGAACGCGAACTGCGACCCGCCCGTGAACATGAGCAGGCTCAGCGCCACGGTCTGCCACACGTCGAGCCCCGCGGCGACGGCCAGCGCGCCGAACGAGACGCCGTAGAGGCCCGTGGCCGCCGACACCGACAGCGCCTGCCGCGCGACGGCCCGCCGGTCCGGGTCCGCGGGCGCGCCGGGACGGGACCGGGGGAGCGTGGGCATGGGTCGAGTATCCCGTCTCGCCGGGGTGCCCTCTCGGCGGCGTCCGCGCACCGGCCTACCCTGGGGCCCATGCCCGACGCCGCCACGCACGACCGCGCCCCCGTCGACGACGCCCCCGCCACCCGGGGGCCCGCCACCCCCGGCGCCGGGCAGGTCGACACGCAGTACGAGGACCTGCTGCGCCGCGTGCTCGCCGAGGGCGTGCCCAAGGGCGACCGCACGGGCACGGGCACCCGCAGCGTGTTCGGCCACCAGATGCGCTACGACCTGTCGCGCGGCTTCCCGCTGATCACGACCAAGCGGGTGCACCTGAAGTCGATCGTCTACGAGCTGCTGTGGTTCCTGCGCGGCGACTCCAACGTCGGCTGGCTGCGCGAGCACGGCGTGACGATCTGGGACGAGTGGGCGGACGCCGACGGCGAGCTCGGCCCGGTCTACGGCGTCCAGTGGCGCAGCTGGCCGACGCCGGACGGCGGGCACGTCGACCAGATCTCGAACCTCGTCGAGGGCATCCGGCGCGACCCCGACTCGCGTCGGCACATCGTCTCGGCGTGGAACGTGGCGGACCTGCCGCGCATGGCGCTCGCCCCGTGCCACGCGTTCTTCCAGTTCTACGTCGCGGGCGGCCGGCTCTCCTGCCAGCTCTACCAGCGCAGCGCGGACCTCTTCCTCGGGGTCCCGTTCAACCTGGCGTCGTACGCCCTGCTCACGCACATGGTCGCCCAGCAGACGGACCTCGAGCCGGGGGACTTCGTGTGGACGGGCGGGGACTGCCACATCTACGACAACCACGTCGAGCAGGTCCGCACGCAGTTGGCCCGTGAGCCGTACCCGTTCCCGCGGCTCGAGCTGCGGCGCGCGCCGTCGATCTTCGACTACGCCTACGAGGACGTGGCCGTCGTCGGGTACCAGCACCACCCGGCGATCTCCGCGCCGATCGCGGTCTAGGGGTCCCGGTGGCGCTGGGGGCGATCTGGGCGCAGTCGGCGGACGGCGTCATCGGGCGGGACGGGCGCCTGCCCTGGTCCGTGCCCGAGGACCTGGCGCGGTTCAGCCGCCTCACTGCGGGGTCCGTCGTCGTCATGGGGCGCGCGACGTGGGAGTCGCTGCCGGACGCGTACCGGCCGCTGCCCGGCCGCGAGAACGTCGTGCTGTCCCGCCGCGGGCTCGACGCCCCGGGCGCGACGGTGGTGCCCGACCTCGCGTCCGCGCTCGCCGTCGTCGGCGACCGGCCCGCCTGGGTGGTGGGCGGCGCGCAGGTGTACGAGGCGCTCCTCGACCGGGTCGTGCGGGTCGAGGTGACGGACGTCGACGTCGTCGTGGGGGCCGGCGTCCGCGCGCCCGACCTCGCGGTGGGCTGGCGCCTGCTCGCGCAGGACCCGCCCGACGGCGGGTGGCACACCTCGCGCACGGGGGTGCGGTACCGCTTCCGGACCCTCGAGCGGGACGCCGCCCGTGGGGCGGAATGACGGGGCGCGGCCCGGAACGGCGGCGGTAGGTTGACCCGCATGACACCCGCGACGCCCGGGCGCCCCTTCGGCGCGCTGCTCACCGCGATGGTCACCCCGATGTCGCCCGACGGCTCGGTCGACGTCGACGCCGCGGTGGCCCTCGCGAAGCACCTGGTGGCGCACGGGCACGACGGACTGGTGCTCAACGGGACGACGGGCGAGGCGCCGACCACGCACGCGCCCGAGAAGGCGGAGCTGGTCCGCGCCGTCGTCGAGGCGGTCGGCGACCAGGCGTACGTCGTCGCCGGGGCGGGGTCCAACGACACCGCGCACGCCGTCCGCATGGCCGAGCAGGCCGCCGACGCCGGCGCGCACGGCCTCCTCGTCGTCACGCCCTACTACTCCCGCCCGTCGCAGGAGGGGGTCTACCGGCACACGGTCGCGATCGCGGACGCGACGGACCTGCCCGTCATGCTCTACGACGTGCCCGCGCGGACGGTCGTCCGGTACGCGCCCGAGACCCTCGACCGCCTCGCGGAGCACCCGCGGATCGTGGCGATCAAGGACGCCACGGGCGACGTCGTCGGCGTCCTGCGGGGCGTGGCCCGGACGGGCCTGGCCTACTACTCGGGCGACGACGCGGTCCTGCTGCCCTTCCTCGCCGCCGGCGCCGTCGGGCTCGTGAGCATGGCGGCCCACCTCGTGGGCGACGAGCTCGCGGGCGTCATCCGCGCGTTCGACGACGGCCGCGTCGCCGAGGCGCGGGAGGCGTTCGTCCGCCTGCTGCCGCTCATCGACCTCGTCTGCGGGTCGGGGAACGGCGCCCTGCGCGCGAAGACGGCGCTCCACCTGCTCGGGCTGATCCCGAGCCCGACGATGCGGCTGCCCCAGGTGGCGGCCGACGCGGACGAGACGGAGCACGTCCGCGGCGTGCTCGTCTCGGCCGGCCTGCTCTGACCCGGAGGTCCGATGTCCCACCCGCACCCCGAGCTGGGGACGCCCCCCGCGCTCGAGCCCGGCACCCTGCGCATCGTCCCGCTCGGCGGGCTCGGCGAGATCGGCCGGAACATGACGGTCTTCGAGTACGAGGGCCGCCTGCTCGTCGTCGACTGCGGCGTGCTCTTCCCCGAGGACCACCAGCCGGGCGTGGACCTCATCCTCCCGGACTTCGACTACATCGCCGACCGCCTCGGCGACGTGGAGGCCGTCGTCCTCACGCACGGCCACGAGGACCACATCGGGGCGGTGCCGTACCTGCTGCGGCTGCGCCCGGACATCCCGCTCGTCGGCTCCCAGCTCACGCTCGCGTTCGTCGAGGCGAAGCTCAAGGAGCACGGCATCACGCCGCTGACGCTCGGCGTGAAGGAGGGCCAGCGGGAGCGGCTCGGGGTGTTCGACTGCGAGTTCGTCGCGGTGACGCACTCGATCCCGGACGCGCTCGCGGTCGCGATCCGCACGCCGGCCGGCATGGTGCTGCACACCGGCGACTTCAAGATGGACCAGCTCCCGCTCGACGGCCGGATCACGGACCTGCGCGCGTTCGCCCGGCTCGGCGAGGAGGGCGTGGACCTCTTCATGGCGGACTCCACGAACGCCGAGGTCCCCGGGTTCACGGTGCACGAGGTGGAGATCGGCCCCGTGCTCGACCGGCTGTTCGCGCAGGCCGAGCAGCGCGTCATCGTCGCGTCGTTCGCGTCGCACGTCCACCGCGTCCAGCAGGTGCTCGACGCCGCGGCGGCGCACGGCCGCAAGGTCGCGCTCGTCGGGCGGTCGATGGTGCGCAACATGGGCCTGGCCGCCGAGCTCGGGTACCTGCACGTGCCCGAGGGCGTGCTCGTCGACGTCAAGGAGCTCGACGGGCTGGCGCCGCAGGAGCAGGTGCTCATGTGCACCGGCTCGCAGGGCGAGCCCATGGCCGCGCTGTCCCGGATGGCCAACCGCGACCACCGCGTCGAGGTCGGGCGCGGCGACACCGTCATCCTCGCCTCGTCGATGATCCCGGGGAACGAGGCGGCGGTGTTCCGGGTGGTCAACGGGCTGACGCGCCTCGGCGCGAAGGTCGTCCACCAGGGCAGCGCGCGGGTCCACGTCTCCGGGCACGCGAGCGCCGGCGAGCTGCTCTACTGCTACAACATCCTCCGCCCGCGCAACGCGATGCCGATCCACGGCGAGGTGCGCCACCTCGTCGCGAACGGCGCGATCGCGGTGCGCAGCGGCGTCCCGGCGGAGAACGTCGTCCTCGCGGAGGACGGGGTCGTCGTCGACCTCGCCGACGGGCGCGCCCGGATCGTCGGGGCCATCCCGTGCGGGAACGTCTACGTGGACGGCTCGAGCGTCGGGGCGATCACCGAGGCGGAGCTGAAGGACCGGCGGATCCTCGGCGAGGAGGGCTTCATCTCGATCTTCGCGGTCGTCGACTCGACGTCCGGCAAGGTCCTCGCGGGGCCCACGATCCACGCGCGCGGCGTCGCCGAGGGCGACGACGTGTTCGACCAGATCCTGCCCGACGTCACCCGCGCCCTCGAGGAGGCCGTGGTGGCGGGCACGTTCGACCCGCAGCAGCTGCAGCAGGTCGTCCGCCGCGTGGTGGGGCGCTGGGCGGCGAGCCGGCTGCGCCGCCGCCCGATGATCATCCCCGTGGTGGTCGAGGCGTAGGTCACGCGCCCGCGGGCGCCAGCCCGCGCTGCGCGGCGAGGCGCGCGACGCCCTCGTCGACGCCCGCCCGCACGGCGTCGTCCCAGGGCACCCACGGGGTGGTCTCGACCGCCAGGCGGCGGCCCGACGCGCGGGGCCGCCACGTGCCGACGACCTCGCCGTCGGCGAGCACGGCGCCCGGGCGGCCGAGGACGGGCCACAGCTCCGCGCGGCGGGCCGGGTCCGGGACGAGCAGCTCGCGGTCCCGCGCCTGCAGCCACGGGTCGAACGGGGCGAGCAGGCGGACCACCGGGCCGCCCGCGTCGTCGGCGGCCGCGCGCAGGCGGTCGACGTCCTCGGCGAGGACCCACCGGCGCTCCCCGTCGACGGTCACCTCGGCGAGGGCGCCGGCGGCGTCGAGGTCGGCCCAGCGGCGCTTGACGTCGGCGGCGGGGGCGTCGAGGAAGGCGGCGACGTCGGCGGGCCGCGCGGGGCCCTGGAGCCGCAGGTAGGCGCGCAGGGGGTCGAGGTGATCGGGCACGCCGCGCTCGGGGTACGGGGTGGCGACGGCGTCCACGAAGCCCGCGAGGTGCTCCGCCGGCCAGCCCGCGACCGGCGCGAGCACCGGGGGAGAGGTGCCCGGCTCGAGCTCGAGGCCGGCGTGCAGCGCGGGGAGCCGGAACGTCTGCTCGTACAGGTGCACGGCCTGGCAGGGCCGGCACCAGCGGCGGTACGGCTCGCCCAGCATCCGGGTCAGGCGGGTGGAGACCTCGCCCTTGACCATCGGCTCGGTGACGACGGCGGCGTGCGCCCGGCCGACCTCGGCCCACGCCTCGGGCAGCGGGATCCCGGCCTCCCGGAGGGGCTTGGCGGCGTCGAAGACGCGCTTCGCGGCGTCGGCGGCGGACATGGGCACGAGCGCGCGGGCGACCGCGGGCAGCTCGGCGCGGCGGTACGCGTGGGGGCCGCCGCGCAGCGTCCAGGCGAGCGCGAGGTCGTCGGGCCAGGCGGGCACGTCGACGCCGCGGACCGCGAGCGCCCACAGCGCGCCGTCGTGGCCGGTGTCCTGGACGCCCAGGTCGAGCACGCGGGCGTCGGCCGTCGCGGTCGCGCCCGGCGCGGCGTCGAGCTGCTGGGCGGCGGCGCGGAAGCGCAGGGCCTGGGCGCGGGAGACGGCGGGGACGGCGGGCATCTGGCACCTCCTTCGACGGTCGGTCCCAGCCTGCGTCGCGGGTCCGACACGGGCGAGCGGTCAGCCGAGCAGGGCGCCGCCCAGGCGGCCCAGCGTGCGGGCGTACCGGTCGGCCCGCTCCTGGTCCGTGCCCGGCACGAGCCCGGAGATCTCGAGCGAGACCAGGCCGTGCACGAGGGCCCACAGCGCGAGGGCCGCCTCGCGCGCGGCCTCCGCCGGCGGGGCGCCGTCCGGGGCGGCGGGGTCGGCGGGGGAGCGACCGGCGTCGGCTGCGTCGTCGGCCTGGCCGCGGGCGCCGGCGCGCGCGGCGAGCACGAGGGCGACGGCGCGCTCGAGCACGCGGAACGTGGCGCGGTCGGTGACGGGGGGCTCGCGGTCGTCCGCGCCCGGCAGCCCGCCGAACATGACCCGGTAGAAGTGCGGCTCGGCGAGGGCGCTGCGGCGGTAGGCGAGGCCGAGCGCGAGGAGGTCGGCGCGGGGGTCGTCGCCGCGCGGCGCGGCGGCGAGGTGGTCGGCGAAGCGGCGGTAGCCCTCCTCGACGACGGCGGCGAGCAGCGCGTCGCGGCTGCCGAAGAGCGCGTACACGGCCGACGCCGAGGTGCCGGCCCGGGCGGCGACGTCCCGCACGGTCACGGCCTCGGGCCCCCCGGCCGACACGACCTGCGAGGTGACCTCGAGCAGGCGGCGGCGGAGCGCGTCGTCATGCAGGCGGGGACGGGCCACGTGGCCAGCATAGGGCTTGACACGGGTTCTGTAACGTCGTTCTATAACAGAGTTACGAAACCTGGGAGGCATCGTGCTCGACATCGGCGACCCGGCCCGCGTCACCGCGGGCATCGTGCTGCTCACCGTGGTCACCATCGAGGTCGGCGGGGCGTTCATGGCGGCCGTCGTCACCGGCCGCGTCCCGGCGACCGACTTCCAGCGGCGCTTCTTCCGCGCCGGCCACGCGCACGCGGGCGTGCTCGTCGTGCTCGGGCTCGTCTGCCTGCTCCTGTCCGAGGCCACGGCGCTCGAGGGCGGCTGGCGGTGGCTCGCGCGCACCGGCGTGCTCGTCGCGGCGATCCTCATGCCCGCCGGCTTCTTCTTCTCGGCGGCGGGCCGGGGCCGGACGCGGCCGAGCCGGTGGGTCGCGCTGCTGCCCGTGGGCGCCACCGTGCTCGCGGCCGGCGTCGTCACCCTCGGCGTGGGGCTGCTGACCGCGTGACGCCCGCGGCGTCCGCGGCACGGGCCGCGCGACACGGCCCGGCCGTCCGCGGCCCTGCGGACCCCCGCAGGTACCGTGGGAGGATGGCCGGCCGAACGACCGCGCCCACGGGGCGCGCCGCATCCGGGGGGACGCGTACCCCCGCGCGGCGCGCGGACGGGCGCGGGACGGCGGCACGCGGGTCCGGCAGGCCCGCCGCCCGCGGGGGCCGCCCCGCCCCGCCGCCGCGCCGCTCGCTGCCCGTGCGCATGGTGCGGGGGGTGTGGATGGGTGGCGCCCATCTCGTCGGCGGGGCCGCGCGACGGATCGGCCAGGGCGCCCGCGACCTCGACCCCGCGCACCGGCGCGACGGCGTCGCGTTCGCGCTCCTCGCGCTCGCCGTCGTCGTCGCCGCCCGGGAGTGGTGGGGGCTGTCCGGCGCCGCGGGCGACGTGGTGCACAACGCCGTCGCCGGCACGTTCGGGGTGGTCGGGCTCGTCGTCCCGCTGCT
Organism: Actinomycetales bacterium; assembly: GCA_012514545.1. GTDB lineage: Bacteria > Actinomycetota > Actinomycetes > Actinomycetales > Cellulomonadaceae > Actinotalea. Next base: position 11,836 of record JAAZAC010000198.1, read on the forward strand.
CCTGCTCGCCGGGGCCGTGCGCCTCATGCGCCACCCCGAGCGCGTCCAGGCCAACGGCCGCATGGGCATCGGCGTCTCCGCGCTGATCCTCGCCGCGTGCGGCCTCGTGCACCTCGACGCCGGCCTGCCGTCGCCGTCGGACGGGTTCGAGCCCGTCCGGGCCGCCGGCGGCGTGCTCGGCTACCTCGTCGCCACGCCCCTGGAGAGCCTCGTCACCGCCTGGGTGACGGTGCCCATCCTCGTGCTGCTCGGGGTGTTCGGGCTGCTCGTGCTCACCGCGACCCCCGTCCACCAGATCGGCCCGCGCCTGCGCCGGCTGGGCCGGTGGCTCACCGGCCGCAGCGAGGCCCCCGAGGGCGAGGACGCCGGGGCCGCCGAGGACGGCGCCCGGCGCCGCGGGCGGCGCGGCCGCGCGGACGACGACGGCCCGGACGGCGCGGGCGACGGGGGCGACGAGGGCAAGGGTCGGCGCGGCCGGCTGCGCCGGCGCGGCGCGCCCACCGGCGCCGACGACGCCGACGCGTGGCCGGAGGACGACGCGGCCACGGAGGTGGTCGCCGTCGAGCCCGCCGCCGCCGTCCCGACCACCGCGACGGGCGCCGCGAAGGCCCCGACGCCGCCGCCCGTGACGGCCCCGCCGCCGCGCGGCGAGCAGCCGACGCTCGAGGGCGACGTGCTCTACCTCCTGCCGTCGGAGGACCTGCTCACCAAGGGCATGCCGCACAAGGTGCGCTCCGCGGCCAACGACCGCGTCGTCGAGGCGCTGACGAACGTGCTCGAGGAGTTCGAGATCGACGCGCAGGTCACCGGCTTCACGCGCGGGCCCACCGTGACCCGCTACGAGGTCGAGCTGGGCCCGGGCGTCAAGGTCGAGCGCGTCACCGCGCTCAGCCGCAACATCGCCTACGCCGTGGCGAGCGCCGACGTGCGGATCCTCTCGCCGATCCCCGGCAAGTCCGCCATCGGCATCGAGATCCCCAACACCGACCGCGAGACGGTCTCGCTCGGCGACGTCCTGCGCTCGTCGGTGGCCCGCCGCAGCGAGCACCCGCTGCTCATCGGCGTCGGCAAGGACGTCGAGGGCGGCTACGTCACGGCGAACCTCGCCCGGATGCCCCACCTGCTCGTGGCGGGCGCGACGGGCGCCGGCAAGAGCAGCTTCATCAACTCGATGATCATCTCGATCCTCATGCGGGCGACGCCCGACGAGGTCCGGATGATCCTCGTCGACCCCAAGCGCGTGGAGCTCACCGTCTACGACGGCATCCCGCACCTCATCACGCCCATCATCACCAACCCCAAGAAGGCCGCCGAGGCCCTCGAGTGGGTCGTGCACGAGATGGAGCAGCGGTACGACGACCTCGCCACCTTCGGCTACAAGCACATCGACGACTTCAACGCCGGGGTGAAGGCGGGCCGGGTCAAGCCGCTGCCGGGCAGCGAGCGGAAGATAGCGCCCTACCCGTATCTCCTTGTGATCGTGGACGAACTTGCCGATCTCATGATGGTGGCACCCAGGGACGTCGAGGCGTCGGTCCAGCGGATCACCCAGCTCGCGCGAGCGGCGGGCATCCACCTCGTGCTGGCGACGCAGCGACCGAGCGTGGACGTGGTGACCGGCGTGATCAAGGCGAACGTGCCGTCCCGGATGGCGTTCGCGACGTCGTCGCTCACGGACAGCCGGGTCGTCCTGGACCAGCCGGGCGCGGAGAAGCTCATCGGGCAGGGCGACGCCCTGTTCCTCCCGATGGGCGCCGCGAAGCCGATGCGCGTCCAGGGCGCGTGGGTGACCGAGGCGGAGATCCACGCCGTGGTCGCGCACGTGAAGACCCAGCAGAAGCCGACCTACCGGGTCGACGTGGCGGCGCCGGCGACGAGGAAGCAGGTCGACGAGGACATCGGGGACGACCTCGACCTCCTGCTCCAGGCCGCCGAGCTCGTCATCTCCACCCAGTTCGGCTCCACGTCCATGCTGCAGCGCAAGCTGCGCGTCGGCTTCGCCAAGGCGGGCCGGCTCATGGACCTGCTCGAGTCCCGCGAGATCGTCGGTCCCTCGGAGGGCTCCAAGGCCCGCGAGGTGCTCGTCGCGCCGGACGACCTGGCCGCCACCCTCGCCATGCTCCGCGGTGAGCCGCCGAGCGACGGCGAGGTCTACGACCAGGCGGACGACGACGGCGGGCAGGAATGGGACCTGGAGGACTAGACGCGCTCACGCTGGCGGCGCTGGCCCTCGCGGCAGTGCTGGCGGCGGCGGTGGCGTGGCTCGCGACGCGGCGGCGTCGCGAGGTCGCCGCGCGCGCCCACGAGCTCGCCACGACGCAGCGGCGGCTCGCCGCCGTGCTCGCCTCCGGGCGCGACGGCGTCGTGCTGCACGCCCCGGACGGCACCGTGCTGCTCGCCAACGACGCGGCGGCCCGCGCCGTCGACATGCCCGCCGCGGACCTCGTCGGCCGGCGCGTGGGCGAGCTGCCCGTGCGGTGGACGACCGAGCAGGGGCAGGACGTCGCCCCCGCCGCGGTCTTCTCCCCGCCGCCGACGCCGGGCGGCCCGCCGTTCGTCGTCGGGCTGGCCCCGCGCACGGGCGCGTCGGTCCGCTGGGTGCAGGTGACCACGCACCCCGTCGCCCGCGTGGGCGGGGGGCACGACCTGCTCACCGTCCTCGCCGACGTCACCGGGCCGCGCGAGGTGCGGGCCGCGCTCGCGCGGTCCGAGCTGCAGTTCCGCCTCGCCATGGAGAACGCCCCGATCGGCATGGCGCTCGCGGACCCGCAGTGGCGGCTGCAGGAGGTCAACGCCGCGCTCGCGTCGCTCTTCGCCGTCCAGCCGTCGGTGCTCGTGGGGCACGACCTGTCCGCGCTGTCCCACCCGGACGACCGCGCCACGGAGCGCGCGAGCGTCCAGCGGCTCCTCGCGGGCGAGGGCGACAGGTTCTCGCTCGAGAAGCGCTACCTGCGCCCCGACGGCCAGACCGTCTGGGTGGTCCTCGACGTCGTGCTCGTGCGCACCGACGAGGGCACGCCGGACCACTTCGTCATCCAGATGCGCGACATCACGGAGTCGCGCCTGCAGTCCGAGATGCTCGCGCACCGCGCGACGCACGACCCGCTCACCGGGCTCGCGAACCGCGCCTCGATGCAGGAGGTGCTCCAGCGCGCGTGCGAGCCGCCGGACGCCCCCGGCCGGGTCGCCGTGCTCGCCATCGACCTCGACGAGTTCAAGCAGATCAACGACAGGTACGGCCACGCCGCCGGCGACGACGTGCTCGTGCACGTCGCGGGCGTGCTCCGCGCGGCGACGGCGGGCCGCGGCCTGGTCGCCCGCCAGGGCGGCGACGAGTTCGCGATCGTCGTCATCGGCGACGACGCCGCCCGCGTCGCGTTCGAGATCGCCGCGGGGATCCACAAGGGGCTGCTCAACCCCGTGCGCACGCACCGCCGCCAGCTGCCGATCCGGGCGAGCGTCGGCATCGCCGTCGCCGAGCCCGCGATCCTCACGACCGGGGCCATGGGCATGCTCGCGGCCGCCGACGCCGCGCTCTACCGCGCGAAGGGGGCGGGCCGCAGCCGCACGGAGGTCTACGACCGGTCGATGACGATGACGGCCGGCGCGCGGCACGGCGCCGTCGCCGAGCTCGTCCACGCGATCGAGGCGGGCGAGCTGGTCCTGCACTACCAGCCGACCGTGGACCTCGCGACGGGCCACGTCGTGGGGCACGAGGCGCTCGTCCGCTGGCAGCACCCGGACCGGGGCCTGCTCCTGCCGGGCTCCTTCCTGCCGACGGCGGTCGAGGGCGGCCTCGCGGTCGCCCTCGGCACGAACGTGGTCCGGCAGGCGGCCGCCTTCCTCCAGCGCACCGCGGGGACCGGACGCTGGGTGTCGGTCAACGTCTCCGCCGACCAGCTCGGCGACGGCGAGCTCGCCGCCCAGGTGCTCTCCGCCGTCGGGCGGCACCGGGTCGAGCCGGGACGGCTCGTCATCGAGCTCACGGAGGCCGGGCTCGTGGACGGCGAGAGCCGCGTGCGGCACGAGCTGGCGGACCTGCGCGCCGCCGGGATCCCGGTGCTCCTCGACGACTTCGGCACCGGCATCGCGCCGCTGTCGTACCTGCGCGACCTGCCCGTCGACGGCGTCAAGCTCGACATGTCCTTCACGGCCGGCATCCCGGAGGACCCCCAGGCGGCGCGCGTGAGCCGGGCGCTCGGCGCCCTCGCCCGCGAGCTCGACATGATCACGATCGCCGAGGGCGTCGAGACGGTCGGGCAGGCGCAGTTCCTGCGCGCCTGCGGCTGGGAGTACGGCCAGGGCTGGCTGTTCGGCGCGGGGGAGTCGGAGACGGTCCAGCCCGCGCTGGTCGAGGGCGCCTGACGCCCGTCAGGCGGGCGGGGCGGGCACCCGGTCGGACAGCACGGGGGGCAGGCCGGTCGCCGTCGGCGGCGCGGTGAGCTCGGGCGCCGCGGTCCCCGCGACCTGCGCGACGAGCGCGTGCCGCTTCGAGACCTCCGACGCGGGCACCGTCCCCGCGGCCGCGCCCGCCGCCGCGGCGGCCGAGAGCGACTCCACGCGCTGGCCGCCTCGCCGGTCCATCGTCACGGCCGTCCACTCGACGGCGGTGACCGTGGCCGGGCCGTCCGGCGGCTTCGTGAACGTCGCGAGCAGCATGAGGCCGTTCTGCGTCGTCGCGGCCAGCCCGGCGTGCGGGCCCTGGTTGGAGATGAAGTTGCCCAGCCCGTACGCGACCCACATGCCCTCGCCGCGCGGGCCGCCCGGCAGCTCGACGACGGGCTGCGGCACGTGCGCGTGGTGCCCGATGAGCAGGTCGATCACCCCGGACGCGGCGAGCGCGGCGGCGATCTCCTCCTGCCGGTCGGTCGGCGAGGACGTGTACTCCACGCAGCAGTGCACGCTCGCCACGACGACGTCGGCCCCCGCCGCCCGCGCGGCCGTCGCCTGCGCGACGAGGGCGTCGGTGTCGATGAGCTGCACCGCCCAGGGGGCGGACGAGGGGATGGGCAGGCCGTTGGTGCCGTAGGTGGCCGCGATGTGCGCGACGCGGATCGCCTGGCCCTCGCGGTACAGGGTGTACACCTGCGGGGCCGCCGCCTCCTCGGCGCTGCGGGCCGTGCCGACGTGCCCGAGGCCCACGGCGTCGAACGCGTCGAGCGTGGCGACCACGCCGTCCATGCCGCGGTCGAGGCTGTGGTTCGACGCCGTGGAGCACCCGTCCCAGCCGCTCGCGCGCAGGTTCGCGGCGATCTCCACCGGGGCCCCGAACATCGGGAACCCGGAGGGCTGCGTGCCGGCCGGCGCGATCGGCACCTCCATGTGGCACAGCGCGAGGTCGGCGCCCTCGACGAAGGCCCGGATCGGCGCGAAGAGCGGCCCGAAGTCGTACCCGGAGCCCGCGCGCGCGGCCGAGTTCACCGACTGGTGGGTGAGCACGTCGCCCGCCGCGAGGATCGTGAACACGGCGTCCACGGGCGTCGGGGTGGGGGTCGGCGTCGGCGTGGGGGTCGGCGTCGGCGTGGGGGTCGCGGACGGGGTCGGCGCCGCGGCGGCGTCGGGCTCGCCGTCCAGCCAGGGGAGTCCCTGCCAGGCCGCGCCCGCGGCCGCGCCGGTGACGAGCAGCGCCGTCACGACGGCCGCCAGGCGGGCGGGCGCGCGCGAGGCCTCGGACCGGACGTGGCGGGGCACGCCGAGACGATACCGTGCGGCCCCCTAGGGTTGGTCCCGTGCCCGCTGCCGTCCGGTCCGTCTGGACCCCCGCGAACGTCGTCACCTCGGTGCGCCTCGTGCTCGTCCCGCTGGTCGTGGCGGCGCTGCTCGTCGACGACGACGGCGGCTGGCGCCTCGTCGCGACGGCCCTCTTCGTCCTCGCGGCCGCGACCGACCGCCTCGACGGCTGGCTCGCCCGGCACCGCGACGAGGTCACGGAGTGGGGCAAGCTCGTCGACCCCATCGCCGACAAGGCCCTCATGGGCGGCGCCCTCGTCACGCTCTCGTGGCTCGGCGACCTGCCCTGGTGGGTGACCGTCGTCATCCTCGTGCGGGAGCTGGGCATCACCGCGCTGCGCCTGGCGGTGCTGCGGTACGTCGTCATCCCCGCCTCGCGGGGCGGCAAGCTCAAGACCGTCCTGCAGTCGGTGGGCATCGGCCTCTTCCTCCTGCCGCTGGACCGCCTGCCCGACGCCGTCGGCACCGTCGCGTGGGTCGTCGTCCTCCTCGCCGTCGTCGTCACGGTGGTCACCGGCGTCGACTACGTGCGGCGGGGCTGGCAGGTGCGCCGCGCCGCCCGGGAGGTCGCGTGAGCGGCGGGCCCACGGCGGAGGCCGCGGCCGCGGTGCGCCTGCTCGTCGCGGCCGGGCGGACGGTGGCGGTCGCCGAGTCGCTCACCGGCGGGGCGGTGACGTCGGCGCTCGTGGACGTGCCGGGCGCCTCGGCGTGCCTGCGCGGCGGCGTGGTCGCCTACGCCACGGACGTCAAGGAGCGGCTGCTGGGCGTGCCGGCCGACCTGCTCGCCGGCGGCGCGGTGGACCCCGAGGTGGCCCGCGCGATGGCCCGCGGGGTCCGCGCGGCGCTCGCCGCCGACGTCGGGGTGGCGACGACGGGCGTCGCCGGCCCGGACCCGGCCGACGGCCGGCCGGTGGGGGAGTTCCACGTCGCGGTCGTGGGGCCGGACAGCGAGCTCGTGCGGTCGGTGCGCCCGGAGGCGGGGGCGGCCCCACCGGGGCGGGAGGCCGTGCGCCGCGCCGCCCGGGACGCCGCGCTCGCGCTGCTGGTGGGGGCGCTGGCGCGCCCGTGAGCACGGCCCGCCCGGGGGCGGGACGCGGCGCGCAGCCGCGTCGGAGCGGGGGCGGGAACAGACGGCGGCGGCCGGGCGTTGGACGGTACGTGAAGCCTCGGACCGGAGTGCCGGCGGGTCGCCCGCGCGGTATGACCCGCGACGCCGTCCGGCCCGCAGGGTACGGTAGTAGTCCCACAGAGCGCAGGCGCCCGCCGTCGGCGGCACCGGACGACGTCCGGCGGGCACCCGGGAAGAAGGAGGGAGGTCGTCCGATGGTCGTCCTTCGACGTGAGATCGGCGACGTCCTCCGCGGCGTGCGCCAGCGCCAGGGCCGGACCCTCCGCGAGGTGTCCTCGGCCGCCCGGGTGAGCCTCGGCTACCTCAGCGAGGTCGAGCGGGGCCAGAAGGAGGCCTCGTCCGAGCTGCTCAGCGCGATCTGCGACGCGCTCGACGTGCCGCTGTGGCTCGTCCTGCGCGAGGTGAGCGACCGCGTCGCCCTCGCCGACGGCCTGACGATCCCGGACACCGTGCCCGTCGACCTGGCCGACTGCCTGGGCCGCGGGCGCGTGCGCGACGAGGCCGTGCCCGCCGGGCTCGCCCCCGTCGGCTGAGCCGCCCGGCCGCGTCGCCCTCACCGCCGGAGCCCTCCGGCGTCAGTCCCCGCGCGCCTGGCACGCGGGGCACCACCACACCGGCCGCTGCATGGGCGGTCGCCGCGCCGTGCCGACGGCGATCGGCGTGCCGCAGCGCCGGCACGGCTGCCCGCCGCGCCCGTGGACGAGGGTCGTGCGGCCGCGCGCCGTGTCGCCCGTCGCCGTCGGGCTCGGCGCCGCGACGCTGCGCGCCATGAGCGTGCGCGCGACCATGAGCAGCGAGGCCAGGTCGCACGCGTCCGCCGGGGTCCACGGCCACACGCGCCGCGCGAAGAGCGACTCGGCCGCGTAGATCGTGCCGATGCCTGCGGCGACCGTCTGGTCGAGGAGCACCTCGACGACGGGCGTCGCCCCCCGCTGGGCCGCGCGGGCGAGCGCCTCCGCGAGCCCCCGGCTGGGGAAGTCCTCGGCGAGCACGTCCGGCCCCAGGTGCGCGACGAGCTCGCCCTCCCGCGACGTCGGCACGACGTCGAGCACGCCGATGAGGTGCCCGACGGCGGTCCGCTCCGCCGTCGCGAGCACGACCCGGACGTCCGGCCCCCGGCCCGCCGCCGCGGGCGAGCCCGTGGGGTGCGTGCGCCAGAAGCCGTCCATCCGCAGGTGGGTGTGCAGGGTGCGCCCGTCGTCGAACCGCGTGAACAGGTGCTTGCCGTAGGCGTGGCTGCCGAGCACCACCCGCCCGTCGAACGACGTGCCCGCGGCCGTGGGCCAGCGCAGGTCGGTGCGCACGACCGCCGCGCCCCGCAGCGCCCGGTCGAGGGCGGCCGCGGTGCGGGCCAGGACGTCACCCTCGGGCATCGCGCAGCCTCAGACCCCGGGGCGTCAGGCCGAACCCGGCGTCGGCCAGCGCGCGGGCAAGCGGCCCGGCCAGCGTCTCGCGGTCGAGCACGGCGGCGCCGTCGGCGCGGCTCACGGTGAGGCGGCCGAGCGCGCCCCCGCGGGCGGCGTCGGCGAGGGCGCGGGCCGCGGGGGCCAGCAGGTCGGGGTCGTCGCTGAAGGACAGCAGGGTCCGGCCGCCCCGCTCGAGGTAGAGCACGAGCGCGCCGGCCACGAGCACGACCACCGCGCCCGCCTTGCGGCCGGGCCGGTGCCGGGCGGCGTCGCCGTCCTGCCCGGCGGCGTCGGGCCACGCGAGCGCGGCGCCGTAGGGGTTGGCGGGGTCCGTGGCGGCGAGCACGACGGCGGGCGCGGCCGGCGGGTCCGGTCGGGCGAGCTCCGCCGCGTCCTGCCGGAGCAGGTCGACGGCGCCGGGGAGCGCGAACTGCGAGCCGCCGAGGTGCTCGACGAAGTAGCCCCGCCGGACCTGCCCCGCCTCCTCGAGCGCGGCGAGCACCCGGTAGAGCGCCGTGTACCACGCCGGGACGCCCTCGACGGCGGCGACACCACGGGTGAGCACCCCGTGCCGGTCGAGGAGCTGCGCGGCGAGCGCCCGGGCCCGCACGGTCGGATCGGTCTCGCGCCCCGGCAGCAGCGACCAGCGCCCGACGGCGTCCGGCCCGGCGACCGACGACCCGCCGTCGGGCCTCAGCGCCAGCCGGGCGAGCGTGCGGCCCCGCGGGGTGTGCGGCCGCGTCGGGTGCGCCGTGCCGCCCCGGCCCCCCCGCGCGCCGAGGCGCGCGCGCAGCGGGGACAGGGAGTCGTTCGTGACGCGGCCGGCCCAGACGAGGTGCCACAGCGCCTCGCGCACCGCCGCCGTCGCGACGTCGCCGCCGACCCGCAGGCGCACCTGCTCGACGAGCGCGGGCAGGAAGAAGCCGCCGCCCCCGCCGAGCACGTCGAGCAGCGCCTCCAGCAGCGCCGCCTGCTCCGCCGTGGCGGGGCCCGGCGCCTCGGGGTCGAGGAGGGGCAGGGTGAGGTCGGCCGTCTCCGCGAGGTGCAGGCTGACGAGGCCGTCGTTGCCCGCGAGCGGCGCGTGCCCGGCCCACAGCACCTCGCCCGCGCCGAGCAGCTCGTCGAGCATCCGCGGGTCGTAGTCGGCCACCCGCGCGGGCAGCACGAGCGTCTCCCACGCCGAGGCCGGCAGCGCCGCGCCCGCGAGCTGCTCCACCGCGCGCACGAGCCCGTCGACGCCCTGCAGGCGGGCCGGCCCGCCCGCGGCCGCCACGCCCTGCCAGCGCGGCAGGAACACGCCGAGCGCCGCGGGCGGCACGGGCTCCACCTCCGCGCGCAGCGCGGCGAGCGAGCGGCGCCGGATGAGCCGGAGCACGTCGGCGTCGCACAGGTCGTCGCCCGTGCCGCCCAGCGCCTCCGGGCGGATCCGCCCGACGACGAGCGCGCCGTCGGCCTCGAGCCGCCGCAGGACGTCGGCGAGGACGGCGACGCCGAGGCCCAGGTGGGCGGCGACGTCGGCGGCCGTGAACGGCCCGTGGGTGCGGGCGTACCGGCGGACGAGGTCGCCGAGCGGGTCGGGCACGACGGCCGTGAAGTCCTCCGGCACCCCGACGGGCAGGGCGACGCCGAGCGCGTCGCGGAGCCGCCCGGCGTCCTCCACCGCCGCCCAGCGCTCGGCGCCGCCCGCCGCGCCGCCGATCCGCACGCGGATGACCCGGCGGGCCGCCTCCAGCTCGGCGAGCCAGCCCGCCACCTCGCCGCGGTGCTCGGGCAGGGTGCGGGCCTCGACGTCGGCGGTGGTCAGCGGGCCGTGGCGGCGGACGACGTCGGCCACGTCCTCGAGGTGGCGCGCCTGGCGCCCGGGCGCGGTGCCCATGACCTCGGCCTCCGTGCGCTCGACGGCCGCCGGGTCGAGCAGGTCGGCGAGCTGCGCGGCCCCCTGCTGGCCGAGGAGCTCGGCGAGCAGCGACGGGTCCAGCGTCAGCGCGGCCGCCCGGCGCTCCGCGAGCGGGGCGTCGCCCTCGTAGAGGAACTGCGCCGTGTACCCGAAGAGGAGCGAGCGGGCGAACGGCGACGGGGTCGGCGTCGTCACCTCGACGACGCGGACGCGGCGCGCGGCGACGTCGCGCATGAGCCGGGCGAGGCCGTCGACGTCGAAGTCGTCCTGCAGGCACTCGCGGGCGGCCTCGAGCAGCACGGGGAAGTCCGGGAACCGCGAGGCCACGCCGAGCAGCTGGCTCGAGCGCTGGCGCTGCTGCCACAGCGGCTGGCGCCGGTCCGGCCGGCGGCGCGGCAGCAGGAGCGAGCGCGCCGCCGCCTCCCGGAAGCGCGCGGCGAAGAGCGCCGAGCCGCCGAGCTGGGTGCGGACCGCCTCCGCCACCTCGTCCGGGTCGATGAGGAGGTCCTCGAGCTCGACGCGCGGACCCTCCGGCCCGCGCCAGCGCCCCGCGGCCACGTCCCACGTCGCGTCCGAGAGCGTGTCGGGCAGGCGCAGGACGATCCCGTCGTCGGCGTGCAGGACGGCGGCGTCGACGCCGTGCCGCTCGCGCAGGCGCGCCGCGAGCACGATCGCCCACGGGGCGTGCACCCGGGCGCCGAACGGGGAGTGCAGCACGACCCGCCAGTCGCCCACCTCGTCGCGGAAGCGCTCGACGACGAGCGTCGTGTCGTCCGGCAGGTGGCTGGTGGCCTCCTGCTGCTCGCGCAGGTAGGCGACGACGTTGTCCGCGGCCCACGCGTCGAGCCCCTCGGCGACGAGCCGCCGCCGCGCCTCGTCCGGGGGGAGGGCGCCGACCTCGCGCACCCAGCGCCCGACGGCGCGCCCCAGCTCCGCGGGCCGGCCCGGCTGGTCGCCCTTCCAGAAGGGCAGCCGGCCCGGCAGGCCGGGCGCGGGGGAGACGAGCACGCGGTCCGGCGTGATGTCCTCGATGCGCCACGTGCTCGAGCCGAGCGTGAAGGTGTCGCCGACCCGGGACTCGTAGACCATCTCCTCGTCGAGCTCGCCGACGCGGCGCCCGCCCCGCCGGCCGGCGTCGGCGTCGGCCTCCCCGGTCGCGAGGAACACCCCGTACAGGCCGCGGTCGGGGATCGTGCCGCCGCTCGTCGTCGCGAGGCGCAGCGCGCCGGGCCGGGCCGTGAGCCGCCCGGTCGCGCGGTCCCACACGAGCCGCGGCCGCAGCTCGCCGAACTCCTCGCTGGGGTAGCGGCCCGCGAGCATGTCGAGCACCGCGCGCAGCGTCGCGTCGCCGAGGTTCGCGAACGGCGCGGCGCGGCGCACCACGCGCGCGAGGTCGTCGACCGTCCAGTCGTCGACGGCGACCATCGCCACGACCTGCTGCGCGAGCACGTCGAGCGGGTTGGCCGGCACCGACAGCTCCTCGATCGCGCCGACCCGCATGCGGGCCGCGGTGACCGCCGCGGGCACGAGGTCGCCCCGGTGGGTGGGGAAGAGGACGCCGCGCGACACCGCGCCGACCTGGTGCCCCGCCCGCCCGATCCGCTGCAGGCCCGAGGCGACGCTCGGCGGCGAGCCCACCTGCACGACGAGGTCGACCGCGCCCATGTCGATGCCCAGCTCGAGGCTCGACGTCGCGACGACGGCCGGCAGCCGCCCGGACTTCAGCTCCGTCTCCGTGCGGGTACGCTCCGCGCGGCTCATGGAGCCGTGGTGCGCGCGGGCGAGGATCGTCGTCGGGTCCCGCGTGTCGACGCCGGCGCTCGTGCCCGACTGGGCGGGCGCCGCGGCGGGCTGCGCGGCGCCGACGTCGGGCACCTCCCGGCCGGTCCGCTCCGCCCAGACCTCGTTGAGCCGGGAGGTCAGGCGCTCGGCGGCGCGGCGGGAGTTGGTGAAGACGAGCGTCGACCGGTGGGCCGCGACGAGGTCGGCGATGCGCTCCTCGACGTGCGGCCACACCGAGCGGCTCGCGCGGCGGGCCCGCGCGTCGGCCTCGGCGTCGGCGCCGTCCGGGCCGACGGGGCCGCCGGGGGCCGGCAGGTCGGTCGTCCGGGGCGTCAGGTCGGCGAGGTCGGGCACTGGCACGACGACGCTGACGTCGACCTCCTTGGCCGCGGGGGGCTGCACGATCGTCACCCGGCGGCCGCCGTCGACGGGGGGCCGGGCGCCGGCGAGGAAGCGCGCCACCGTCTCGACGGGCCGCACGGTCGCGGACAGGCCCACGCGCTGGGCGGGCCCCGGCCCGGCCTCGAGCAGCGCGTCGAGGCGCTCGAGGCTCAGCGCGAGGTGCGCGCCGCGCTTGGTGCCGGCGACCGCGTGGATCTCGTCCACGACGACCGTGCGCACGCCCGCGAGCCCCGCGCGCGCCGACGACGTCAGCACGAGGTAGAGGGACTCCGGCGTCGTGATGAGCACGTCGGGCGGGTGCGAGCCGAAGGCGCGGCGCTCGCTCGCGGGCGTGTCCCCCGTGCGGATGCCGACCTCGACCTCCGGCAGGTCCGTGCCGAGGCGCTGCGCCGCCTGCCGGATGCCCACGAGCGGCGAGCGGAGGTTCTTCTCGACGTCGACGGCCAGGGCCTTGAGCGGCGAGACGTAGACGACGCGGCAGCGGTGGGTCGGGTCGTCCGGGGGTGGCTCCGTGAGCAGCCGGTCGAGCGAGGCGAGGAACGCCGAGAGCGTCTTGCCGGAGCCGGTCGGCGCGACGACCAGCGCGTGGTCGCCCGCCGCGATCGCCGCCCACGCGCCCGCCTGCGCCGGCGTCGGCGCCTCGAACGCGCCCGTGAACCACGCCCGGGTGGGCGCCGAGAAGGGCGCGAGCGGGTCGACGTCGGGCGCGGTCACCGGGCCATTGTCGCGGGCGGGGCCGACACCGCGGGGCGGGTCGCCCGGCCCGGCCGGCCGCGAGGGCGGTCGGGTCGGGCGGTCGGGTCGGGCGGTCGGGTCGGGCGGTCGGGCCGTGGCAGGGTGGACCGGTGCGGTACAGCGAGTTCTGGGAGCTGGTCGACGACGTGCTCGGCCCGGGCGGCCGGACGGTGGCGCGCGACCTCGTGCTCGACGCGCTCGCCGACCGCACCGCCCAGCAGGCGCTGGACGACGGCGAGGAGCCGGTCCGCGTGTGGCGCGCCCTCTGCGACGCCCTGGAGGTGCCGCCCGCGCTGCGCTGGGGGCGGGACCGGCCGCGGCGCCGGTCCTAGCCGTCCGGGCGCCGACGCCGGCCCCCGACGGCCGCCCGACGTCGTGACCGGCGTCGGCCGCCTGCCGGGGCAATGAAGTGGGGCGATGTCCGTACCGGGGAGTACCTTCTCCCGGTGCTCGATGCTCCGCTCATCCTCGCGCGCGGCCTGGTGAAGACCTTCGGCGACTTCGTCGCCGTCGACGGCATCGACGTCGAGGTCCGTCGCGGCGAGTCCTTCGGCTTCCTCGGCCCGAACGGGGCCGGGAAGTCCTCGACCATGCGCATGATCGGCTGCGTCTCCCCGCCGTCGGGCGGCACGCTGCAGGTGCTCGGCATGGACCCGGCGACGGACGGCCCGCGGATCCGCGCGCGGCTCGGCGTCGTGCCCCAGCGCGACAGCCTCGACGAGGAGCTGACGGTCGAGGAGAACCTCTGGGTGTACGGGCGGTACTTCGGGCTGCCCCGGCACGTGGTGCGCGAGCGGGCGCGCCAGCTGCTCGAGTTCGCCCAGCTCACCGACCGCGCCGACTCCGTCGTCGAGCCGCTGTCGGGCGGCATGAAGCGCCGCCTGACGATCGCGCGCGGCCTCGTCAACGAGCCGGAGATCCTGCTGCTCGACGAGCCGACCACCGGCCTCGACCCGCAGGCCCGGCACGTGCTGTGGGACCGCCTGTTCCGGCTCAAGCGCGAGGGGGTCACGCTCGTCCTGACGACGCACTACATGGACGAGGCCGAGCAGCTCTGCGACCGCCTCGTCGTCATGGACCGCGGCCGGATCGTCGCCGAGGGGTCCCCGCGCGAGCTCATCGCCCGGCACTCCACCCGCGAGGTCCTCGAGCTGCGGTTCGACGCGGACGACCACGCCCAGCACCTCGCGGGCGTCGACGGCATCGCCGACCGCGTGGAGGTGCTCGCCGACCGCCTGCTGCTCTACGTGCGCGACGGCGAGGCCGCCCACTCCGAGGTGGTCCGCCGCGGCCTCGAGCCGCTGTCCGCGCTCGTGCGCCGCTCCACGCTGGAGGACGTGTTCCTCCACCTCACGGGCCGGAGCCTGGTGGACTGATGGCGACGACGACGACCGTGGCGCTCCGCGCGCGCACGGCACCCCCGCAGGTGCCGGGCTGGCGCGCGGTCGCGGAGCACTGGATGCGCAAGTACCGGCGCGTCTGGTTCGGCACGGCGATCTCGAGCTTCCTCGCGCCGCTGCTCTACCTCGCGGGGATGGGTTTCGGGCTCGGCCTGCTCGTGGACCGCGCGTCGGGCGGGGTGGGCGGCGTGCCCTACGTCGTCTTCATCGCCCCGGGCGTGCTGGCGTCGACGGCGATGCAGGTCGGCGTCGGCGAGGCGTCGTTCTCGGTCATGGGCGGCATCAAGTGGGACCGCATCTACCACGGGATGCTCGCCACCCCGCTGGGGCCGGTCGACGTCGTGGCCGGCCAGCTCGCGTTCATCGCGTTCCGGGTGCTCACGTCGTGCGCGGTGTTCCTCGCGGTGGCCGGGCTGCTCGGCACGGTGCGCTCGCCGTGGGCGCTCGCCGCGCTCGCGGTCGCGACGCTGTGCGGCGTCGCCTGCGCGGCGTGCTCGTTCGCCTACGCGGCGCGGCTCGACAACGACCGGGGCCTGACGCTGATGTTCCGGTTCGTCATCACGCCGATGACGCTGTTCGCCGGCACGTTCTTCCCGATCGAGCAGCTGCCCGGCTGGCTGCAGCCGGTGGCCTGGGTGACGCCGCTGTGGCACGCGGTCGACGCGTGCCGGTCCCTCGTGCTCGGCACGGCGACGCCCGGCCCGGTGGCGGGGCACGTGGCGTACCTCGGCGCGTGGCTGGTGGCCGGCGTCTGGCTCGCGGTCCGCGTCCTGCGGCGACGGATGGTGGTCTAGGTGGCGATCCGTACCGACGAGCGCGTGCCCCTGGCCCGGCAGCTGGTCCGCGCGGTCCCGTTCCCGGCCGGGGCGGGCATGGCGCGCATGCTCGTCGAGCGCAACTTCCGCTCGTTCCGGCGCACGTGGTCGATCATCGTGTCCGGCTTCTTCGAGCCGGTGTTCTTCCTCTTCGCGATGGGCGTGGGCATCGGCGCGATGGTGGGCGACATCGACCTCGGCGACGGGCGGACGGTGCCCTACGGGGTGTTCGTGGCGCCGGCGCTGCTGGCGTCGTCGGCCATGAACGGCGCGGTGTTCGACTCGACGACGAACGTCTTCTTCAAGCTGAAGTACGCCAAGCTCTACGACTCGGTGCTGGCGACGCCCCTCGGGCCGCGCGACGTCGCGGTGGGGGAGATCGGCTGGGCGCTGCTGCGCGGGCTCGCGTACTCCGGCGCGTTCCTCGCCGTCGCCGCGGCGGCCGGGACGGTGCGCTCGTGGTGGGCGCTGGCCGCGGTGCCGGCCGCGACGCTCATCGGCTGGGCGTTCGCGTCCGTGGGCATGGCGTCGGCGACCTACATGCGCACGTGGGCGGACTTCGACTGGATCCAGCTCGCGATCATGCCCATGTTCCTGTTCTCCGCGACGTTCTTCCCGCTGACCACCTACCCGGACGTGCTGCAGTGGGTGGTGCAGGCCACGCCCCTGTACCACGGCGTGGCGATGACCCGGGAGCTCATGCTCGGGGAGATCACGACGGCGATGGCGGGCCACGTGGCGTACCTCGTCGCGATGGGCCTGGTCGGCACGGTGTGGACCGCGGGCCGCGTGGAGCGCCTGCTGCTGAGGTGACGCGCCGCTGACGCGACGCGTCGGCGTGTCGCTCGCCGTCGAACACGTGTTCGTCTAGTGTGTCCACACGAGCTGCGGCAGCGACGGCCTCCACAGCCCCGCCGGCCCGGCGGGGGATGGATGTCGGACGCCGGGCGTAGCGTCACCGAAGCGACACGGAAGAGACCACGGGCGACCCCGCCCCCGGCCCACGAGGTGTTTCATGCCCGCTCCAGCAGACCGCGCCAAGGCCCTCGAGGCGGCGCTGAGCCAGATCGACCGGCAGTTCGGCAAGGGCTCGATCATGCGCCTGGGGGACGAGGG
>JAAZAC010000199.1 GCA_012514545.1 Actinomycetales bacterium
CGGCCCGCGCGCGCCCGGGCGGCGGCGCGGCCCCCCGCGCGGACGGGGGCGCCGTCGGTGCGGGCGGGGGCGCTCATCGCCCGTCCCCCGCGCGCAGGAGGGACGCCGGGTCGGCCGTCCGCTGGGCCGCGGCGACGGCGAGCGTGAGCGCGGCGACGACCGCGACGATGCCGGCCGCGAGCCAGCCGACCGTCGGCGGCACGACGAGCTCCACCGGCGGGATCGGCGGGCCGCCGTCGGGCGCCACGACGAGGAGGTGCCCGACGAGCGCCGCGACGCCCGCCCCCGTCCCGACCCCGAGGACCACGCCGAGCCCGGCGAGCATGCCGGACTCGAGCGCGAGAGCGGCCGTGAGCCGCCCGCGCGTGAGCCCGACGGCGCGCAGCTGCGCGAGCTCGAGGTCCCGCTCGCGCACGGTCACCGCGGTGTGCACGACGAACCCGATGCCCGCCACGAGCGCCCCGCCGAGCGCGAGGAGCGCGAGCACGAGCGGCACCGCGACGCGCACGGGGTGCTCGAGGGACGCGGCGACCGCGCCGTCGATGCTCGTGGCCCGCGCGGCGCGGGGGGTGCCGTCGAGGTCGGGCGGCAGCGCGGCCAGGTACGCCTCCGGGTCGGCGGCGTCCACCCACCACTCGTCGACGAACGGGCCGAGCCCGCCCCGCTGGAGGACGGCCCGGGCGAGCGTCGTGTGGTCCACCGCGACCGCCGACCCGCCCGACGTCGCCGGGATCCAGGGCACGACGTCGGCGACGACGGCGCGCACCGCCGCCTGGGACACGCGGATCTCGAAGCCGCGCGTCGTGGCGTCCCGGAGGCGCTCGACGAGGTCGGCGGTGAGGACGGCGGGCACGTCCTCGACCGGCTCCCACGCGACGAGCGCGCCGATCGCGGGGGCCTCGGGGAGCAGGTTGACGGTGCCGATGAAGTGCAGCCGGGCGCCGTCGCCGAGCATCGCGGTCTTCTCGCCGCCCATCGCGTCCCCGATCGGCGTCCAGCCGCCCGCGGGGATCTCGAGGGGGTCGGCGACGATGCCGGCCCGCGCCGCGTCCAGGGTGAGGCCGCTCGCCCAGCGCTCGGCGGGCACGGCGGCGACGTCGCCGGCGGGGCGCAGCACGGCGAGGTCGCGCACCTCGACGGTGAGGTCGTAGCTCTCCCACGGGGCCCAGAGCAGCGCGTTGTCCGTGGCCACGAGGAACGCCTGGACGCCCACGAGGCGCAGCGCCGACCGCCCGGCGACCGCCTCGGCGAGCGCGTCGGCGGAGGCCTGCTGCGACTCCGGGGCGACGGGCAGCCGGACGTCCGGCAGGAGGGCGGCGACCTGCTCCTCGGTCTCGAGGGCGGTGCGCTGGCCGAGGCTGACGGTCGACAGGGCCCCGGCCTCGTCCTCAAGGATCGCCCGCAGGGACAGGGCCGTCGCCTCGTGGAGCAGCCGCCCGGAGATCTCGACGGTGGCCTGCAGGCCGAGCACGTCGTCGCCGAGGGGCACGCCGCCCGACGGCGGGGCCGCGGGCAGGGCGGCGACCTCGGTGCCGCCCTCGTCCGCGAGGCGGCCGCGGTCGAGGGTGGCGCGGGCGGGCCCGGGCGCGGCGACGAGCTCGACGCCCATCCCGGAGACGGCCTCGCCCCCCTCGTCCGCCGTGCGCCGGACCACGCGGGCGTCGTCGCGCAGCACCGGCTGCGGGTCGGCGCCGGCGACCGCGAGCGCCCGGGCGTCCACCGCGGCCGTGTGCGCGTCCTCGACGACGACCGGCGGCCCGACGACGAACGCGGCCTGGTCCTCCTGCGACCGCTGCCAGGTGGCCCGCTGCGTGAGGCCGAACGTGGAGGCCCCGATCGCGAGCGTGAGGAGCAGCACGGCGGCCCCGGCGTGGTGCGAGCGCCGGCCGACGTCCCACCCGGCCAGCGGCACCACGAGCCCCCGGCCGCGGCGGGCGAGCCGCTCGAGCGCCGCGCCGGCCAGGGGCAGCACGCGCACGCCGACGAGCGCGGCGGCGAGCAGGAGGAGGGCGGGCCCGACGGCGAGCACGGGGTCGACGGCGAGCCGCTCGCCCGAGCCGACGAGGAGCCCGCCGTACGCGCGCAGCTGGGTCCAGCCGAGCGCGGCCGCGCCGACGGCGACGAGGTCCGCCGCGAGCCGGGCGAGCGAGCCCCGGCGACCACGGCGACCGCGCGCCTGCTGGCCCTCGACGAACGTCGCGGGCGCGCGGAGCAGCGGCACCACGGAGACGACGACGAGCAGCGCGGCGACGATCCCCCCGGCCGCCCACGCGGTGCCGGGCAGCGCCCGGAGCGCGCCGAGCGGGTCGCGCAGCGGGTCGGCGACGGCATCGGCGAGCGGGCCGCCGAGCAGGCGGACGCCGAGCAGGCCGATCGGCGGCGCGAGCGCCGCCACGCCCACCCCGAGCAGCGCGGCCTCGAGCGTCACGGCCGCGAGCACCTGCCCGCGGGAGGCGCCGCGGGCGCGCAGCAGGTCGTGCTCGGCCGCGCGCGCCTCGCTGACCAGGCGGGCGGACTGCAGCAGCGCCGCCACGGCCACGAGCAGGAGCAGGACCGTCGCCACCGCGACCCCGGCGCGGGTCACGACGACGCCGGTCGCGGCCTCCCGCAGCACGCGCGACAGCGCGGACCCGAGGCCGACCTCGCCCGCGTCGTCCTCGAGCCGGAACGCGACCTCCTCGGCGAGGCCGGCGACGGCGCGGCGCAGCCGGGGCAGGTCGCCGGCGCGCACGCCCGTGAGGTCGGGGTCGGCGCGGACGACGGCCCGCCGCACCTCGAACGCGCCGGCGTCGGCGGCCTCCGCGCTGACGACGAACGGCCCGACGGCCTCGGTGGTGAGGAACCCCGCGCTGAACGGGACCGGGTAGTCGGGCTCGTACCCGACGCCGCCGAGCCGGTCCCGGGACCAGTGGTCGTCGTCGGGCGCGGGCACGTCGTACAGGCCGACCACGCGGACGACGACGTCGGTGCCGTCGTCGCGCTGCGCCTCGAGCGTCCAGGTCTCGCCGAGGTCGATGCCGAGGGCCCGCGCGCCGCCGGCCGGCACGGCGACCGGCACCGGCGCGTCGCCGCCCGCCCACGACGTCGGCCACGTCCCGGCGACGATCTCCGCGGCGTCCTCGACGCCGTCGCGCCGGTCGACGTAGGCGTACCCGGGCAGCCACTTCCCGGGGCGCGCGACGTCGTACATCGGCGAGGTCGCCTGGACCTCCGTCGTCACGGGCACGCCGAGGGTCTCGGTCAGGGCCCGCTCGGCGTGGGCGACCACCTCCGGCAGGGGCCGGTCGAGCCCGCCGATGGTGAGCGTGAGGCGGGTGCGCCCGGCGTCGGCCAGCAGGGTCGCGGGCACGCCCAGCCGCTCGCTGGTGCCCGCGAGGACGGCGAGGGTGGCGACCTCGGCGGCGACGAGCAGCGCCACGAGCCCCGCCACCGCGAGCAGCCGGACCTGCGCCCACGACCGGTGCCGCACGAGGCGCAGCAGCCAGGTGAGCACGCCGCGCCGCTGCCGCCGCACGCGCGCGGAGCGCGCCCGACCGGCCGGGCCGAGCCCGGCGGGAGCGCTCCCTCGGCGGTCGACCGCCCGGGTGGTCGTGCTCACGGCGGCTCAGGCCCCGGTGTCCTCGACGAGCCGGCCGTCGGCCAGCCGGAGGGTCCGGTCGGCCATCGCCATGAGGGACGCGTCGTGCGTCGAGATGATCGCGGTCATCTGCTCGGACCGGACCACGGACCGCAGCAGCGCCATGATCGTCGCGCCGGTCTCGGCGTCGAGCTGCCCGGTGGGCTCGTCGGCGATGAGCAGGCGCGGCGAGTTCGCCAGCGCCCGCGCGATCGCGACCCGCTGCTGCTGGCCGCCCGACAGCTCCGACGGGCGCTGCGCCGCGTGCGGCGCGAGGCCGACGAGCTCGAGCAGGTGCGCCACCCGCGCCTCGCGCTCGGCGGGCGCCACGCGCCGCAGCCGCATGGGCAGGCCGACGTTCTCCGCGGCCGACAGCATCGGCACGAGGCCGAAGGTCTGGAACACGAACGCGAGCTCGTCCCGGCGCAGGCGGGTGCGGCCCCGCTCGTCGAGCGCGGTCACCTCCTGCCCGCCGACGACGACGCGGCCCGACGTCGGCCGGTCGAGCCCGCCGACGCAGTTGAGCAGCGTGGTCTTGCCCGAGCCGGAGCGGCCGACGAGGGCGACGAGCTGGCCGCGCGGGACGGCGAACGAGACGTCGCGCAGCGCGTGCACGTCGCCGCCGGACGAGCGGTAGGTGCGCGAGACGCCCTCGGCGACGACCGCGAGGTCGACGCCCGTGGCGGGCCCGGTGGTGACGGCCGGCCAGGCGGTCATCGCTCGCTCCTCTCGTCGTGGCGGCGACCGGGACGCCCGCCCCGCGGCGCGCCGTCGGGCCACACGCCCACGTGGTCGGGCTCGAGCTCGAGGCGCACCCGGTCGCGCAGGCCGAGCGCGGCCCGGTAGTCCTTGGGCAGCTGCAGGCGGCCCGCGCGGTCGAGCACCGCGTACTCCTCGGCGACCACGGAGGACGCCCCGAACTCGTCGATCTCGGTGCGGCGCACGACCTCCGACGACGTCCGCCCGTCCCGGATCGCGACCGTGCGCTGGACCTGCGTGTGCACGCCCTCGTCGTGCGTGACGACGACGACCGTCGCCCCGAGCTGCGTGTTCGCCGCGCGCAGGGCCGCGAACACCTCGTCGCCGGTGGCGGAGTCGAGCTCGCCCGTGGGCTCGTCGGCGAAGAGCACCTGCGGCCGGTTCGCCAGCGCGACGGCGACCGCGACGCGCTGCTGCTCGCCGCCGGAGAGCTCGGCGGGCCGGCGGTGCGCCTTCGGGCCCATGCCGAGCATGTCGAGCAGCTCGGCCGCGCGGCGCCGGCGGGTGCGCGCGCGCATCCCCGCGAACGCCATCGGCAGGACGACGTTCTCCAGGGCGGTGAGGTACGGCAGGAGGTTGCGCGCCGTCTGCTGCCACACGAAGCCGACGACCTCGCGGCGGTAGGCGAGCCGGTCCGCCGTCGTCATCCGCAGGAGGTCCCAGCCGGCCACCCGGGCGCGGCCGGCGGTCGGGACGTCGAGGCCGGAGAGGATGTTGAGCAGGGTCGACTTCCCGGAGCCGGAGGCGCCGACGATGGCGACCATCTCGCCCGGGTGCACGAGCAGGTCGAGCCCCTGGAGCGCCTGCACCTCGATCTGCTCCACCTGGTAGATGCGCACGAGGTTGTCGCAGACGATGAGCGCGTCGGAGCCGTACTCGCGGTGCGCCGACGTCGCCGCTCCCTCCGCGCCCGGGTGCGTGGGCAGGGCTGTCGCTGTCATGTCGTCGTCTCTCCCACTCGAAGGACCTCACTGAGCCTGTCACGTCTGTGCACCGCGACCTCGACGAATGCCGCGACGAGCAGCAGAATCACCGATCCGGCGCACAGGCCGCCGAGGATCTCGGGCGACACGGCCATGGCCGGGACGTCGACGCCGCCCACCAGGACGTCGAGGCCGAGCGCGCCGCCGAGGGCGAGCACGACGAGCGCGCCCGACACCGACCCGGCGACGACGGCGGCGAGGACGACCGGCGCGAGCTCGGCGAGCGCGAGCCACCAGCCGAGCCGGGCGCGCATGCCGAGCGTGCGCAGGAGCGAGAGCGTCCGGCCGCGCTCCCCGGCGCCCGCGACCACCGTCGCGCCGAGCGCGAGGACGGCGAGGAGCCCGACGACGCCGGTCGCCACGAGCATGATCCGCTCCACCCCCGCGACGAGCGCCATCGCGCGGCGTTCCGCGGCCCATGCGGCGCGCGAGCGGACGGCGTCGGCGGGCAGGCCGAGCTCCGCGGCCGCGTCGGCGGCGGCGGCCTCCGCGCCGGGGCCCTGGACCCAGACGGTGTCGGGGGCGACGTCGTCGAGGTGGGCGAGCGTCGTGCCGAGGTCGGCGAAGACGAACGGCCCGGGGGCTAGGCCGCGCGGGGCGTGGTCCGTGGTGCCGACGACGACGAGCGGCACGATCGTGCCCCGCAGGGTCACCGAGAGGTCGTCGCGGTCGAGGCGCGCGGCGAGCGCGGTGTCGACGACGACGGGGATGGGGCCGGCGGGGTCGGGCCGGCCGGCGGGCTCGCTGTCGAGCTCGCCGTCGGTCCCGGCGGCAGCGCCGGACGAGAGGTCGGCGAGCGCGGCGCGGTCGGCGGCGGGCGGCGGGTCGGGCAGCGCGGCGAGCACGTCGGCGTAGCCGGCGTCGACGGCGAGCAGGGACGCGGGGAGGGTGTACGCGCCGAGGTCGAGGGTCGCGGCGTTCGCGGTGAGGGCGACCGCGACGGCGGTGACCCCGGGGGCGTCCCGGACGGCGTCGGCGACCGCGGCGGCCTCGGGCGACTCGACGCGCACCTCGGCGCCGACCCGCTCCCAGGCCGCGGCCTCCTGGCCCACCCGCACGGTGTGCACGAGGAGCAGCCCGGTCGCCGCGACGGAGGTCGCGACGGTGAGCTCGAGCAGCGGCAGGGGCGCCAGCGCCCGCTGCGCGCGCACGGCGCCGACCACCCCGAGCACGCCCCGCGACCGCCGCCCCACGGCCGCGGCCGCGCGCACGGGCCACGGGTAGACGCGCAGCGCGACGACCGTCGCCGCGAGCGCGACGAGCAGCGGCGCGACGACGAGGAACGGGTCGCCGCCGCCCGTCGCCTCGACGCCCCCGACGAGCCCGCGCGAGCGGAGCGACCAGCCGGCCCCGGCCGCGAGGAGCACGACGCCCACCTCCGCGGCGACCCGCCGGAGGTCGCGGCGCCGCGCGATCCGGGCCCGCTCCCGCCGGTTCGCGGGCTCGCGCCGCCCCGTCCACGCCGCCCGCGCGATCGCCGCCCCCTGGAGCGGCGTGGCGAGCAGCCCGACGACGGCGACCGGCGCCAGGGTCCACCAGCTCGCCGTCCACGCGGGCCCGCCGGGCGCGAGCCGGTCCGCGGCGAGGACGCCGGCCGCGACACCGAGCGCCACGACGACGAGCGCCTCCGCGCCGAGCCGGAGCACCACCGACGGCACGGACGCGCCGCGGGCCCGCTCGAGGCCGATCGCGCCCGCGCGCCGCCGCACGAGCAGGCGGCTGACGAGGACGAGCACGAGCGCCGCGACGCCGACCACCCCGGCGACCGGCACGGACATCTGCGCGCGCGCCGCGGGCACCGCCTCGAGGTGCGCGGCGAGCGCCGGGCCGAGCCCGAGCGGCGGCACGCGCACGCCGGCCGCGCCCGCCGTGAGCAGCCGCGGGTCGGTGCGGACCTCCTCGAGCGCGGCGACGACGGCGCGCGCCCGGGCGAGCGTGAACGCCTCCGGGTCGAGGATCGTGCGCACCACGCCGAAGCCCGCGACCTCGGTGACGGCGAGCACGCGCTCCGCGCCCGCCTCGGCGACGAGGAGCGGCGGGGTCGCGGCGGCCTCGGGAGCCCACGCGGCGGCGAGGTCGCGCCAGACGGGGGCGCCGGCGTCGGCGGGCCGGACGACGCCCACGACGACGACCGTCGCGGTCCCGCGGCCCGTCTCGCCCGCCCGCCGGGCGGCGAGGGCGAGGCGGGTGCCGGGCTCGAGGCCGGCGTCGGCCGCGGCCTCGGGCACGACGGCCTCGACGGCGCCGTCCGCGGCGACCCCCGCGGGCAGGCGGCCCGCCACGACCTCGACGTCGTCGGCCAGGTCCTCGGCGAGCAGCGCGACGGCGGCACGGTCCGGGAGGCCCGCGGCGGCGGCGTCCTCCGCGGCCTCGCCAGCGGCCTCGTCAGCGGCCTCGCCAGCGGCCTCGTCAGCGTCCCCGTCAGCGTCCCCGCCCCCCTCCGGCAGCACGGCGAACGTGCCGAGGTCGAGCGAGACCACGACGTCCGCGGTGACGGCCCGGAGCTCCTCGGGCACCTCGTCGGCGAGGCGCGGGAGCGCCAGGAAGGTCGCGGGGTCGGCGGCGCCGGTGTCCGGGCCGTCCTCGACGGGCGCGCGCACCTCGGCGATCGCCACCGGGTCCGCCCCGCCGCCGAGCCCGCGCACGGTCTGCACCGTCGCGTCGTCGAGGGTCGTCGCGACGATGCGCGGCCCCGCGACGGCGAGCAGCGCGGCGAGGGCCACGAGCGCCGTCGTCGCGGCGAGCAGCCCGAGGTCGCGGCGCGCCCGGCGCCGCACGAGCAGGCCGGCCCGCGCCGTCACCCGCCGCAGGCGCACGCCGCGCCCGCCGCGGGACGCCCGGGCGCGCGTCGTCGGGGCGCCGCCCGCGGCACCCACCGGGCGGGCGCTCACCGGGCACGCTCCGAGCGGAGGACGTCGGCGGGGTCGGCCACGCGCTGCGCGCGCGCGACGACGCCCACGACGACGGCGACCAGCGCGACCAGCCCGCCCACCACGGCCAGCACCTGCGGCCACGGCACGACGACGAGCACGTCCGGCAGCGGCGGCGTGCCGTCGGCGGAGACCGCGACGAGCGGCCCCACGAGGTAGCCCAGCGCCGCGCCGACGCCCACGCCGAACAGCGCGCCGAGCCCCGACATCAGCAGCGACTCGATCGCGATGACCGCCACCACGCGCCGCCGCTGCAGCCCGACCGCGCGCAGCTGGGCCAGCTCGAGCTCGCGCGAGCGCAGCGTCACCGCGGCGTGCACCGCGAACCCGACCGCGGCGACCAGCCCCGCGCCCGCGGTGACCAGCCACAGCGCCATCGGCGTCGCGACGCGCAGCGGGTGGTCGCGCAGCTCGGTGACGAGGCGCGCCCGCGCGACGGCGCGGTGCTCCCCGGGGGCCCCGTCGGCGTCGGCGGGCAGGCCGGCGAGCCAGGCGTCGAGCCGGTCGTCGGGCACGTCGACCCACCACTCGTCGACGGGCGTCCCGAGCGCGCCCGTCTGCGCGACCGCCCGGGCGAGCGCGTCGTGGTCGACGACGACGGCGTCCCCGCCGCCCGTCGTCGGGACGTGCTCCACGACCCCGGCGACCTCGACGGCGAGCACCGCCCCGGCCGCCGCGACGTGCACGGTCGAGCCGACCTCCGCGCCGAGCCGCGCCGCGAGCGCGCGCGTGAGGACCGCGGGCGACGGCTGCACGGGCGGCCAGGCGGTCTCCGTCACGGACGCCGGCGTGACCGTGAGGGCGAACACGTCCCCCGCCAGCCGCACCCCGAGCGTGCCGGCCGGGACGTCGCCCGCCGGCAGCACGTCGGCGTTGACGGGGGCCGAGGACCAGCCGGGCGTTCGGACGTCGTCCAGCGGGTCGCGGACCGGGTCGTCCCCTGCCTCCTCGCCCGGCCGCAGTGCGGCGAGGTCGCCGAGCGTCACCGTCACGCCGTACCGCGTGCCGCGGGACGCCTCGGCCGTCGAGTAGTCGGCGGCGAGGAGCACCTGGTAGCCGACGAGCTCGAGCGGGTACTGCCGCGCGGCGGCGCCGGCGGCCGCGGCGCCCGGGCGGGCCGTGGCGCCGTCCAGCAGGAGGTCGACGCGCCGCGGGGGCCCGTCGACCTCCACCGAGCCCCCGTCGAGCACCGTGATCACCCCGGAGCCGTCGCGGACCATGAGCCGCAGCGTCACGCCCGCCCGCGGCAGCGGGTTCGTCCCCGACTCCGCCGCGAGCACGTACGAGAGCCCGATGACGTCGTCCCCGAGATCCAGCCCCGTGCCGCCGCCCGGCGCCGTCGGCATCGCGGCGACGACCGCCCCGCCCTCCTCGCCGGTCCGGCCCCGGTCGAGCATCGCGCGCGCCTCGGGGGTGAGGGCGAGGACCTCCGCGGGCCGCCCGGCGAAGCTCCGCAGCCCCGCGCCGACGAGCGGGTCGTACTCGCCCACGCTCCCCTCCCGCGCGGTGGCGCGGATCGCCGGCTGGGCCCGCCCCACGCCGTCGGCGGCGAGGAGGGTGACCTGGCGCGCCGTGGCCTCGGGGTCGTCGGCGACGCGGACGGGCGCGCCGGCCGCGAACGCGGCCTGGTCGGCCTGCGAGCGCTGCCAGGTGGCGAGGAACGCCTGGCTGAACGTGCTCACCGCCAGCGCGAGGCTGAGCAGGAGGACGGCCGCCGTCGCGCGCGACGAGCGCCGCCCGATCTCCCACGCGGCGAGCGGCCCCACGAGGCCGCGCCCGCGGGCGGCGAGGCGCTCGGTGAGACGCGCGGCGGGCGGCAGCAGGCGCACGCAGAGCAGCGCGCCCGCAAGGAGCACGACGGCGGGCCCGACGACGAGCACCGGGTCCACGCGCATCGCGGCGCCGCTGCCCGTGAGCGGGCTCCGGTACGCGCGCAGCTGCGCGTAGGCGACGACGGCGAGCGCGACGACGAGCACGTCGAACCCCGAGCGGGCGAGCATCGCGCGCCGGTCGCGGCCGCGCGCCTGCTGGCCCTCCACGAACGTGTCCGGCGCGCGCAGCAGCGGCGCGACGAGCACGACCGCGAGCACGAGCCCGACGACGGCGCCCGTCACCCAGGTCAGGGCGGGCACCCCGGGGTCGACGGGCAGGACGGCGTCGGGGGCGGGTGCGGCGGCGGTCGCGCCCGGGGCGGCGCCGTCGGCGGGCACGGCGCGGTGCAGCGCGAGCAGGCCGCGCAGGACGGAGGGTGCGAGCAGCGGGCCCCCCGCCCCGGCGACGAGCGCGACGACGGCCGCCTCGACCGCCGTCGCGCCGACGACCTGCCGGTTCGAGGCGCCGCGGGCGCGCATGAGGTCGTGCTCGGCGGCGCGCGCGTCGGCGAGCAGCCGCGCGGTCTGCGCGAGCGCCGCCACGGCGAGGAGGAGCAGGAGCAGCCCCGCGACGGTGAGGCCCGCGCGCGTGACGAGGACCGCCGTCGTGATCTCGCCGACGAACCGGCCGAGGTCCGTGGTGACCTGCACGGAGCGGCCCGCCTGGGCGAGCTCGCGGGGGACGTCGACGGCGGCGTCGGCGAGGCGGCCCTGGAGCGCGGCGAGCGCGACGACGCGGCCGCCGCCGAAGTCGGGCGCGTAGCGGAGCCGCGCCTGGTCGAGGGGCAGGCCGAGCGCGGCCCCCGTGCCGGGCGCGACGACGAACGGCCCGACGGCGTCCGTGCGCTGCACGCCCGCCGTCCCGGGCACGATGAAGTCGGCGACGTGGCCCGCGCCGCGCAGCGGGTCGACGGCCCAGAAGGCGGCGCGGCGGCTCGTGGGCTCGTAGACCCCGACGACCCGGACCTCCCACGGGCCCGCCTCCACCTCGGTCGCGACCGCGCCGGGCGAGACGCCCGCGACCGGGACGACGTCGCCGACCGCCACCCCGAGCGCCTCGGCGGCCGCGGCGGGGATCGCGGCGGGGACCGGGTCGGTCGCGGGGGCGGCGGCCCCCTCGCCGTCGCCGTCCGCGGGGTCGGCCACGCCGTCGGGCCACGCGCCCTCGACCAGCTCGGCCTGGGCGGCGACGCCGTCCAGCTCGGCGAGGTGGGCGATCGCGGGCCGCCGCCCCTCGCGC
>JAAZAC010000200.1 GCA_012514545.1 Actinomycetales bacterium
GCGTTCGCGGTGGACGGCGGCCCGCCCCGCCCCGACCCGCGCAGCCCCTGGCAGCCCGCCGGCGTGCACGGGCCCAGCCGCACGTTCGACCCCGGCCGGTTCGCGTGGACCGACGCGGGCTGGGTCGGCCGGGACGTCCGGGGGGCCGTGGTCTACGAGCTGCACGTCGGCACGTTCACCCCGGAGGGCACACTCGACGCTGCCGTCGACCGGCTGGACCACCTCGCGGACCTCGGGGTCGACGTCGTCGAGCTCATGCCCGTCGCCGCCTTCCCGGGCACGCACGGCTGGGGCTACGACGGCGTCGCGCTCTACGCCGTGCACGAGCCCTACGGCGGGCCCGCCGCGCTGCAGCGGTTCGTCGACGCCGCGCACGCCCGCGGCCTGGCGGTCTGCCTCGACGTCGTGCACAACCACCTCGGGCCGTCGGGCAACTACCTCGCCGAGTTCGGCCCGTACTTCACCGACCGCCACACGACGCCGTGGGGCGACGCGGTGAACCTCGACGGGCCGGACGCGGGCGAGGTGCGGGCGTTCCTCGTCGACAGCGCGCTGCGCTGGCTGCGCGACTTCCACGTCGACGCGCTGCGGCTCGACGCGGTGCACGCGCTCCTCGACGACTCCCCCCGGCACCTGCTCGCCGAGCTGTCCGACGCCGTCGCCGCCCTCGCCGCCGAGGTCGGCCGGCCGCTGTCGCTGATCGCCGAGGACGACCGGAACGACCCGCGCACGGTGGCCCCGACCGCCGAGGGCGGGCTCGGCATGACCGCGCAGTGGGCGGACGACGTGCACCACGCGATCCACGCGCTGCTCACGGGCGAGCGGCACGGCTACTACGTCGACTTCGGCACGCCGGAGGCCCTCGCGACCGCCCTCACCCGGGTGTTCGTGCACGACGGCGGGTGGTCGACCTTCCGCGGTCGCCCGTGGGGCCGCCCCGTGCCCGACGGCGTCGACGGGCACCGGTTCGTCGTCTTCGCCTCCGACCACGACCAGGTCGGCAACCGCGCCCTCGGCGACCGGCCGTCGGCGCGCCTCGACGCGGGCGGGCTGGCGATCGAGGCCGCGCTCGTCCTCTGCTCGCCGTGCACGCCCATGCTGTTCATGGGCGAGGAGTGGGGCGCGAGCACGCCCTGGCTGTTCTTCACCGACCACGCCGAGCCCGAGCTCGCGGCCGCGGTCCGTGCCGGCCGGGAGGCCGAGTTCGGCGGGCACGGCTGGGCGGACCTGTACGGCGGGCGCGTCGAGGTGCCCGACCCGCAGTCGCCCGCGACGGTCGCCGCGAGCCGGCTGGACTGGGCCGAGCTCGCCGCGCCGCCGCACGCCCGCCTGCTCGCGTGGTACCGCGACCTGATCCGGCTGCGTGGCCGGGTGCCCGACCTGGCCTCCGGCGACCGCTCCACCACCCGGGTCGCGTGGGGCGACGGCTGGCTGCTCGTGCGGCGCGGGGCGACGGCGGTCGCGGCGAACCTCGCCGACGCGCCCCGCCGCGTCCCCGCCGGCCCGTTCGGTACGGCGGGCCCGGAGGTGCTCGCCGCGTGGGAGCCGGTGACGTGCCACGGCGACGAGGTCGAGCTGCCGCCGCGGTCGGTGGCGGTGCTCGCCCCCGCGGGCCGGGGCGGCGGGGCATGACGCCCCCGCCGCCGGCCGGGACTCAACCTGCGGGACCGGACGACCGTGTACCAGGTATGAGCACGACGACGCGGCCCGGGGCCGAGGCCGAGTTCAGCGCGTTCGTGACGGCGAGCGCGCCCGGCCTGCACCGCACCGCCCGCCTGCTCACGGGCGACGCCCACCGCGCCGAGGAGCTCGTGCAGGCCACGCTCGTGAAGACCTACCTCGCGTGGCCGCGGGCGCGGGCGACCGACCCCGAGGCGTACGCCCGCCGGGTGCTCGCCAACCAGCGCATCGACACCTGGCGCCGCCACCGGCGCGAGGTGCTCACCGACCCCGCCGCCGTGCCGGAACGCCCGAGCGGCGCCCGGGCGGCGGCCGACACCGCGGCGGACCGCGACGAGGTCGTGCGCGCCCTGCTCACCCTCACCCCGCGCCAGCGCCGGGTCGTCGTGCTGCGCTACCTCGTCGGGCTGAGCGAGGCGGAGGTCGCCGCGGACCTCGGCGTCTCGGTCGGCACCGTGAAGTCCACCGCGTCGCGCGGCCTGGAGCGGCTCCGCGCGGTGCTCGCGCCCGCCCCCGACGCGACGGGCGCCGCCACCGACGGCGAGGGCGTCGCCGCGCGGCTGCGGGACGGGGCCGGGGCGCCGGTCGGGGCCGCGCCCGCGCGGGCCGCCGACGTCGTCGCCCGGGCGGGGGCGGTGCGCCGCCGCCGGCGCGCGCTCGCGACGGGCGCGCTGGCCGTCGTCGCGGTCGTCGGCGCCGTGCTGGGCGGGGGGCCCTGGGCCGCTCGGCGCCGCCGCCGGCGACCGCGGACTGGCCCGTCTACGGCTCGCCGACCGCCCTCGCGGAGGCCGCGGACCTCGTCGTCGAGGGCACGGTGACGGCAGAGCGCCGCGAGGACATCGACATCGACCTGGGGCCGCGCGAGGACCTCGTCGCGCACGACGTCTACACGGTCGCCGTCGAGCGGGCCTACCGCGGGGTCGCCGGCGGCGAGGTCGAGGTCGCCGTCGCGGCCCCAGCCGGACGGCCGACCGCCGAGCCCCGGCTCGAGGTCGGCGCGCGGTACGTGCTCTTCCTCGCCGAGTCCTTCGACGGCCGGCCGCGGCACCTGCTCAACCCGTTCGAGGCGGTGCACCGCGTCGCCGACGACGGGTCGCTCGCGCCGGTCTCGGCGGAGGACTCGCTGACGCTGCGGCTGACCCGCGAGGACCTCGACGCGATGGCGGACGCGCCCTGAGCCGGGCTCAGTCGCCCGCGACCGCCCGGCCGCGCTCGCCGAGCTCGGCGAGCCGCGACAGCGCCCGCAGGTACTTCTTGCGGTAGCCGCCGCGCAGCATCGCCTCGGGGAAGAGGCCCTCGCTTCCCCGGCCGCCGAGGAGCACCGGCACGTCGCGGTCGTAGAGCCGGTCCACGAGCACCACGAGGCGCAGGGCGTCCGCCTGGTCGGCGAGCGGCGCCACGCCCACGAGGCCGAGCAGCCCGACGCCGTCGAGCAGGGCGCCGTACCGGACGGGGTGCACCGTGCGCAGGTGCGCGAGGAGGGCCACGAAGTCCTCGCACGCGCCGTCGGGCGCGCCCCCGACGGCGGCCCGCACGACGTCGTCGGGCAGGCCGGGGGTCGCGCGGGGGGCGGTGCGGTGGCGGTAGTCGGGCCCGTCGACGCGGAGCACCTCGAACCGTGCCGCGAGCGCCTGGATCTCGCGCAGGAAGTCCTCGGCGGCGAAGCGGCCCTCGCCGAGCGACTCGGGCAGGGTGTTCGACGTCGCCGCGATCGCCACCCCGGCGTCGGAGAGCTCCCGCACGAGGCGGGACATCAGCACCGTGTCCCCGGGGTCGTCGAGCTCGAACTCGTCGATGCAGACGAGCGCCCGGTGCGCCAGCGCCCGCACGGTGGGCCGGAAGCCCAGCGCCCCGACGAGGTGCGTGTACTCGACGAACGTGCCGTACGCCGTCCGCTCCGGCCCGACGGCGTGCGCGAGCGCCGCGAGCAGGTGCGTCTTCCCGACGCCGAAGCCCCCGTCGAGGTAGACCGCCGGCGGGGCGGCCCGCCGGGCCCGGAACCGCCGCCGGGGCGCCGCGAGGGCGTCCGCCAGGTCGGCGAGCCGCGCGCGCGCCGCGGCCTGGCTCGGGTGGTCCGGGTCGGGCAGGTAGGTGGCGAACCGGGCGTCGGCGAAGTGCCGCGGCGGCACGAGGCCGGCCAGCAGGCGGTCGGGCGGCACGTGCGGGTGGCGGGCCGTGAGCGCGGGCGTCACGCGGTGAGCCTAGGTGAGCCCGGCCCACGTCCCGCGCGGCGGTCCGCGGGCGGGGCGGGCCCGCCGCCGCCGGCCGGGCGGCCCTGGGCTACCGTCGGGACGTGGCCGACCTCGAGGTGCTCCTGCCCGCGGGCGCCGCGCCGCTCCCCGCCGGGGACGACGAGCGCCTCTCGGTGCTCTACGCCGAGCCGCGCCTGCCGTGGCTGCGCGCGAACATGGTCGCCACCCTCGACGGCGCCGCCACCGGCCCGGACGGCCGCTCCGGCTCGATCAACGCCCCGCCCGACCACCGCGTCTTCGCCGTGCTGCGCGCGCGGGCCGACGTCGTGCTCGTGGGCGCGGGGACGGTCCGCGTCGAGGGCTACCGGGCGCCGCGCACCCCCGGGGCCCTGGTCGCGGGGCGCCGCGCGCGGGGCCAGGAGGACCACCCGCCGCTCGCCGTCGTCACCGCGACCGGCGACCTGCCCGAGGCGATGCTCGTCGACGAGCCCCGGCCCTTCGTCGTGACCACCGACCGTGCCCCGGGCCTCGCCCGCCTGCGCCGCCTCCTGCCCGCGGACCGGCTCCTCGTGCACGACGGCGCCGTCGACCTGCGCGCGGCCGTGGCGGCCGTCGCGCGGGCGGGGTACCCGCGGGTCCTCACG
This sequence comes from Actinomycetales bacterium, assembly GCA_012514545.1. Classification (GTDB taxonomy): domain Bacteria; phylum Actinomycetota; class Actinomycetes; order Actinomycetales; family Cellulomonadaceae; genus Actinotalea. The sequence continues at coordinate 4,517 of JAAZAC010000200.1, forward strand.
GAGGGCGGCCCCCACCTGCTCCGCGAGCTCGTCGGGGCGGGCCTCGTCGACGAGCTGTGCCTCACGTGGAGCCCACTGCTCGTGGGCGGGCCCGCGCCGCGGGCGCTCGCCGCGGGCGGCTGGTTCTCCCCGCCCCGCCGGGCCCACCTCGCCCACCTCCTGCACGCCGACGGCGTGCTGCTCGGCCGCTGGCTCCTCGGCGACCCCGAGCCGCTGCCGGCCTGAGCAGTCAGCCGCGGACGCGGCGGCCGGCGCGCTCGATCGTGCGCCGCGCGAGGACGTCGAGCGAGTCCACCAGCGCGCGGTCCGCCTCGAGGAGGCGGTGGTCGGCGGCGACCACGCTCAGCTCGGTGCAGCCCAGGATCACCGCCTGCGCGCCGCGCGCGCGGACGCCCGCGACGACCTCGTGGAACGCGGCGAGGTCCACGGGCCGGCCGGCCTTGACCTGCTCGTAGATGATCCGCATGAGGGTGGCCTGGCCGGCGTCGTCGGGCAGGACGCAGGAGGCGCCCGCCGCCGCCAGGGCGCGCTGGTAGACGCCCGCCCGGACCGTGCCGCTCGTGGCCAGGAGGCCGACGGGGGCCGCGCCCGGCACGCGCCGGGCGACCTCGGCGACCGTCTCGTCGACGATGTGCACGAGGGGCACGGGCACCGCCGCCTCGATCTGCGCGACGAAGTGGTGCGCGGTGTTGCACGGCAGCACGAGGAAGTCGACGCCGAACGCCGCCAGGCGGCGGGCGTCCTCGGCCATCACCGCACCCGGGTCCTCGTCGGACTCGCCGAGGATGAACGCCGTCCGGTCCGGGATGGACGCGTGGTTGAGCACCACCATGTCGAGGTGGTCCTGGTCGCGCGCGGCGTCCGTCAGCCGCACGACCATGTCGAGGAAGTACGCCGTCGCCTGCGGCCCCACGCCGCCGATGACCCCGACCAGCGGTCCGTCGCTCACCGTCACCCTCCGACTCGCGGGCCCGCCGGCCGGCGCGGCGGCGGCGGGTAGTGCCGACGGTACTTGCGGAACTGGTTGAGCTGCGCCGCGACGAGGTAGGCGATCCGCCGCGGGTCGCGCTCGGCGGCGTACCACAGCGGGTTCGTCGCGCGGCCGGTGCGGAACAGGCGGCGCGTGCGCGCGCGCAGGGCGTCGTCAGCGACGTACCGGAGAAGGAGCGGCCGCGGCAGCACCGTGTACAGGTGCTCGGTCACGAGCTGCTCGTCGGCGCCGGGCGGCAACGGGTCGAGCCCCTGGATCCGCTCGCGGACGTACAGCTCGGTGGTGTTGCGACCCGCCGCCGTGATGTAGAAGTTGCTGCGGCCGAGCCGCGGGTTGAGCTCGAAGAAGACGGTCCGCCCGTCGCGCGGGTCGTACTTGAGGTCGAAGTTGGCGTAGCCGCGCCAGCCGATGTGCTCGAGCAGCCGCCGGGCCTGCTCGACGACCTCCCGGCCGGCCTGCGTGATGATCCCCGCCGGGTTGCCCAGCGCGCCGGGCGTGTGCTCCTCGAGCAGCACGTGCCCGAAGGCGGCGAACCGCATGCGGCCCGCCGCGTCGCAGTAGCACGTGAGGATGCGCATCCCCGAGTCGTCGCCCGGGATGAAGTCCTGGATGACGAAGGTGTCGGTGTAGCCCGACGCGCGCACCCGCTCCAGGAGCTCGGCGAGCTCGGCCGGGGAGTCGACGGTGAAGACCTTCTTCTTCCCCGGGAAGTCGACGAGGTGGTACGCCGCCGTGTTGCCCGTCTTGGCGATGACCGGGAAGCGCAGGCCGGACGTGTCGGGCACGCCCCCCGCGCCGACGTCGTGCACCACCGTGGTCGGGTGCGCGAGGCCGAGCTCGGCGCACAGCCGGCCGAAGCTCTCCTTGTCGGTGACCAGGTCGAGCGTCGCGCGGTCCACGTACGGGACGACGTAGAGGTCCTCGAGCCGGTCGCGGTTCTCGACGATCGTGCGGACCAGCCAGTCGGCGCTGCCGAGCAGGAGCAGCCGCTTGCCGGGGTGCTCCGCCGCGATCGCGCGCAGCCGCGCGACGGCGGCGTCCGCGTCGTCGATCCGCGGCTCGACGACGTTCGTCAGGATCCGCGAGTGGCGCACGAGGCCCGTGGCGACCGTCGAGACCACCACCGAGCGCACGCCGTACGCCTCGTGGAACGCGCGCGCGACGCTGTACGCGCCGATGTCGCCGCCGAGGACGACCGGCTGGAGCTCGGGGGCGGGCACCGCGGCCCGCGCGGGCCTGCGCACGCCTCAGGCCTCGACCTCGGCCCGGCCGGCGGACCACTCCGTGTGGAACGAGCCGGTGCGGTCGGTGCGCCGGTACGTGTGCGCGCCGAAGAAGTCCCGCTGGGCCTGGATGAGGTTGGCCGGCAGCCGCTCGGCCCGCACGCCGTCGTAGTACGCGAGCGAGGACGCGAACGCGGGCACCGGCACCCCGTTGGTCGCGGCAGCGGCGACGACGCGGCGCCAGGCGGCGACGCCGTCGCCCACCGCCTGCGCGAAGTACGGGTCCGCGAGCAGGAGCGGCAGGTCCGGGTCGCGCTCGTACGCCTCGGTGATCCGGTCGAGGAAGCGGGCCCGGATGATGCAGCCGCCGCGCCAGATGCGGGCCATGGCGCCGCGGTCGATGCCCCAGCCCATCTCCGCCGACGCCGCGGCGATCTGCTCGAAGCCCTGCGAGTAGGCCACGACCTTCGACGCGTACAGCGCGCGGCGCACGTCCTCGACGAACGCGTCGCGGTCGGGCACGTGCCACGTGCCGGCGTGGGCGGGCAGGCCGCGCCCGGCGGCCCGCTGCGGCGCCGAGCCCGACAGCGCCCGCGCGAACGTGGCCTCGGCGATGCCCGTGACCGGCACGCCGAGGTCGAGCGCGTTCTGCACCGTCCAGCGGCCGGTGCCCTTCTGCTCGGCCGCGTCGAGCACGACGTCGACGAACGCGCCGCCCGTGACCGGGTCGGTGTGGCCGAGCACCTCGGCGGTGATCTCGATGAGGAACGACTCGAGGTCGCCCGTGTTCCACTCCGCGAAGACCTGGCCGATCTCCGCGGCCGACGCGCCCAGTCCCTGCCGCAGCAGGTCGTACGCCTCGGCGATGAGCTGCATGTCGGCGTACTCGATGCCGTTGTGCACCATCTTGACGAAGTGGCCCGCGCCGTCCGGGCCGACGTGCGTGCAGCACGGGGTGCCGTCGACCTGCGCGGCGATCGTCTCGAGCATCGGCCCGAGCGACGCGTACGCCTCGGCGGTGCCGCCCGGCATGATGCTCGGCCCGTTGAGCGCGCCCTCCTCGCCGCCGGAGACGCCGGCGCCGACGAAGTGCAGGCCGCGCTCGCGCAGCGCCGCCTCCCGCCGCCGGGTGTCCGGGAAGTGCGCGTTGCCGGCGTCGACGACGATGTCGCCGGGCTCGAGCAGCGGCACCAGCTCGTCGATGACGGCGTCCGTCGGCGCGCCCGCCTTGACCATGATGACGACCTTGCGCGGCCGCTCGAGTGCGGCGACGAGGTCCGCGAGGGTCTCGGCGGGGACGAAGGTGCCCTCGTGCCCGTGCTCCTCGACGAGCGACCGCGTCCGCGCGGAGGTCCGGTTGTGGACCGCGACGGCGTAGCCGTGCCGGGCGAAGTTGCGCGCGAGGTTGCGGCCCATGACCGCCAGTCCGGTGACGCCGATCTGGGCGAGTGCAGTCATGCGGGCGGATCCCTCCGTGCTCGACGACGCGACGTCGGCAGCCTAGTGGCGCGCCCGGGCGCGGGCCGCGACCGTCCACCCGGCCGTCCGACCGGACGTCCGGCGCGGCGGGCCGCGTCCGTCCAGCGCGCCTCTCCCGACGGCGACGCCCCCGGCCGTACGCTGCCAACCGTGATCACCCCCGACGCGGACGTCCCACCGGCGTTCGTCCAGGCGCTGCAGGCCCTGGCCGCGCGTCGGCTGCGCCCGGAGGTCCGACTCAGCGAGATCCCCGCACCGACGCGCATCGCCCCGTTCGCCGTCGCCCTGAGCGCGGAGGTCGGGGACGCCGACGAGGAGCTCGTGCCGGAGGTCGAGGCGGCGTCCGGCAGGTTCGTGCTCCTCCACGACCCCGCCGGCCAGGAGGCCTGGGAGGGCACGTTCCGGGTCGTCACGCTGGTCCGGGCGGCGCTCGACGCCGAGCTGGGCGCCGACCCGCTGCTGTGCGAGGCCGCCTGGAGCTGGGTCGTGGACTCCCTCGACCAGGCCGGCGCGACGCACCGCGCGCTCGGCGGGACCGTGACCCGGGTCGTGTCCCAGTCGTTCGGGGCGCTCGCCGAGCGGCCCGGCGAGGTGGAGGTCGAGATCCGCGCGTCGTGGACCCCCGAGGGCGACGCGGGCGAGCACCTCGCCGCGTGGGGCGCCGTGCTGTGCACGGCCGCCGGCCTGCCGCCGCTGCCCGACGGCGTGGCCCCCCTGACGCCCCGGCGCTGAGCCCGCGCGCGGGCCCGGCGCGCGCCGCGATGTCGGACGGCGCCGCGATGTCGGACGGCGCCGCGATGTCGCACGCCGTCCCTTGCACGCCGCCGCGCCGCGCCGCAAGCCCCTTGCACGTCGCCGCCCGGATCTTCGCCCGCACGAGACCGGACATCGGGCTCAAGCCGGGCGTGTGGGGTGCCGATACCGCTAGGGCAGCATCCCCCCGTCCCGGAGCGAGCCCAGTGACTGTCGAGCAGGTCCGTACGCCCGCCGTCCCGCGGTCGCGTTCCCACGCGACCCGTCCCCTCGCCGCGACGGGGGTGACGCCCCCACGGCCGGCGGCCGACGACGGGCCGCTCTGCCTCGTCGTCCCGGAGATCGGCGAGGGCGAGGGCGCGGCGCTGGCGCGCACGCTGCGGCGTCGGGAGCACACGCGCGCGGTGCTGCTCACCCGCAAGGCGGCGCGGCGCGACGTCGTCGCCCTCCTCGGCGGCGGGGTGCGCGGCGTCGTGACCACCGAGCCGCAGGGCGGGCCCCGGGTCGCCCGCGGCATCCCGGGCACGCCGGCGCTCACCGCGCGCGAGGTCGGCGTCCTGCGGCTGGTCGCCGAGGGGCGGACCAACCGGGAGATCGGCGAGGAGCTGTCGCTGTCGGCCCTCACGGTCAAGAGCCACCTCGCGCGGATCTCGCGCAAGGTCGGCACGGGCGACCGCGCCGAGATGGTCGCGTACGCCATCCGGCACGACCTGCTGCGCTGATCGGCCCTGTCGCGCGGGACCGACGCCGCGCAGGCCGTACCGTGGCCCTCATGGCGGAGCGGGAGGCACCCGAGCCGGGTGTTCCGACCCCCGGCGAGCCTGCTGCGGGCGCGCCGGAGGCCCCGCTCGTCGTCCCCCTGACGGAGCCCGCCGACGGCGTGCCCGACGTCGTCGACACCCCCCGCCGGCTCGCCGAGGTCGTCGCGGCCTTCGCCGCGGGCACGGGCCCCGTCGCCGTCGACGCGGAGCGCGCCTCCGGCTACCGGTACGGCCAGCGCACCTACCTCGTGCAGCTCCGGCGCCGCGGCGCGGGCACGGCGATCATCGACCCGGTCGCCCTGCCGGACCTGTCCGCACTGAGCGCCGCGCTGCGCGGCACGGAGTGGGTGCTCCACGCGGCCTCGCAGGACCTGCCGGGACTCGCGGAGCAGGGCCTCGTGCCCGACGAGGTGTTCGACACCGAGCTCGCCGCCCGGCTCCTCGGCATGGAGCGGGTCGGGCTCGCGGCGGTCGTGGCCGAGGTGCTGGGTCGCGGCCTCGCCAAGGAGCACTCGGCCGTCGACTGGTCGACGCGCCCCCTGCCCGCCGAGTGGCTGCGCTACGCCGCCCTCGACGTGGAGCTCCTCGTCGACCTGCGGGACGCGCTGCACGAGCGCCTGCGCCGCGAGGGCAAGCTCGAGTGGGCGCGGCAGGAGTTCGCCGCCGTGCGCGACGCGCCGCCGCCCGCGCCCCGCGCCGAGCCGTGGCGCCGCACGTCCGGCCTGCACGCGGTGCGCAGCACGCGGGGCCTCGCCGTCGTCCGCGCCCTGTGGGAGGCGCGCGACGCGGACGCCCGCGCACGGGACGTCTCCCCCGGCCGCGTGCTGCCCGACGCCGCGCTCGTCGCCGCCGGCCTGGCGCTGCCGCGGTCGGTCGCCGCGCTGACCGAGCTCAAGCCGTTCGCCGGCCGCGCGACCCGTCGGCGCGCCGCCTACTGGTTCGCGGCCGTCCAGCGGGCCCTCGAGCTCCCCGACGCCGAGCTGCCGTCCGCGCGCGGGCCGCGCAACGACGGGCCGCCGCCGCCGCGCTCGTGGCCGGACCGCGACCCCGCGGCCGCCGCGCGCCTCGCCGCGGCGCGCGCCCTGCTCCGCGAGACCGGCGAGCGCCTGCACGTCCCGGTCGAGAACCTCCTGCAGCCCGACCTGCTGCGCCGGGTGTGCTGGAGCCCGCCCGACCCCGTCAGCGCCGGGTCGGTCGCCGACGCGCTGCGGGCCGGCGTCGCGCGCCCGTGGCAGGTCGAGCTGCTCGCCGAGCCGCTCGCCGCGGCGTTCGCTACGGTTCAGTAGCATCCCGTCGTCGCCGCGGCCGGGGCCTCGCCTCCTCGCCGCGGCACGGCCGTGGTCCCGCGGCGAGGAGGCCGAGTGATCGACGAGCACCACCCGTGAAGCCCCCGACCGACGGCGCGCCGCCCGAGCGCGTGACCCACGCCCTCGTCTCCGACGTGCCGTTGCCCGACGGCGGCGGCGTCGTGGCCCTCGTCACCCTCGACAACGGGCTCGACCGCAGCAAGCCGACGACGCTCGGCCCGCGCGGCCTCGCCGAGCTCGAGGCGACGCTGCGCCGGCTCGCCGACCGCGCCCGGGCGGGCGAGATCGCGGCCGTGGCGGTGACGGGTTCTCCCCCGGTGTTCGCGGCCGGCGCCGACCTCGGCACGGTCGCGGCGATCGCCGACGCCGAGGAGGCGCGCGCGGTCGCCCGCCGGGGCCACGCCGCGTTCCGGCTGCTCGGCGAGATGGCCGTGCCGACCTTCGCGTTCGTCAACGGCGCCGCCATCGGCGGCGGGCTCGAGCTCGCGCTGCACTGCACGTACCGCACGGTCGCCGCCGAGGTGCGCGACCTCAGCCTGCCGGAGACCCGCCTCGGCCTCGTGCCCGGCTGGGGCGGCTGCTACCTCCTGCCGCGCCTCGTGGGCATCGAGACGGCGGTCGACGTGATCCTGCGGCGCGCCCTCCTCGGCCGCGCGATCGCGGCGGACGAGGCCCTGGCCATGGGGCTCGTCGACCACGTCGTGCCGCGCGACCGGCTCGTCGAGGACTCCCTGGCGTGGGCCGCGGCCGTGCTCCGCGGGGCCCCCGTCCCCCGGCGGCCCCCCGACGACGCCGCGACGTGGGAGCGCGCCGTCGCCGCCGCGCGGGCCGACCTGGCCCGCCGCCTGCACGGCGCCGCCCCCGCGCCGCTGCGCGCGCTCGACCTGCTCGAGGCGGCGCGCACGGCGGACCGCGACGAGGCCTTCGCCGCCGAGGAGGACGCGCTCACCGAGCTGCTCCTCACGCCCCAGCTCCGCGCCGGGCTGTACGCCCAGCGGGTGACGGCGCGGGCCGCCCGCGCCCGGCACGGCGAGGGCGGGGCGACGCGCCCCGTGGGGTCGGTGGGCGTCGTCGGCGGCGGGCTCATGGCCGCCCAGCTCGCCGTCCTCTTCGCGACGCGCCTCGGCGTCCCGGTCGCGATGCGCGAGGTGGACGACGCGCGGGTGGCCGCCTGCCGGGAGCGGCTCGACCGCCAGGTCGCCGGCCTCGTCCGGGCCGGCCGGCTGGACGAGGCGGGGGCGGCCGCGCTGCGGGACGCGATCACCGTCGGCACGGACCTGGGCGCGCTCGCCGGCGCGGACCTCGTGATCGAGGCGGTCACCGAGGTCATGGACGTCAAGCGGGAGGTGCTCGGCCAGGTCGAGGCGCTCGTCGACGCCACGGCGATCCTCGCCACGAACACCTCGGCGCTGTCCGTGACCGCGATGGGCGACGGCCTCGCGCACCCCGAGCGGCTCGTGGGGCTGCACTTCTTCAACCCCGTCGCCCGGATGCCGCTGCTCGAGGTCGTCGGCACCGACGCCGTCGACGCCACGACGCGCACGACGGCGCTCGAGCTCGCGCACCGGCTCGGCAAGACGCCCGTCGCGGTCCGGGACCGGCCCGGCTTCGTCGTCAACCGGCTGCTGCTGCGCCTCCTCGGCGACGTGCTCGCCTGCGTCGAGGACGGCACCCCGGTCGCCGTGGCCGACGCCGCCCTCGACCCGCTCGGCCTGCCGATGAGCCCGTTCGCGCTGCTCGACCTCGTCGGGCCCCAGGTGGCCGCGCACGTCCTGCGCACGCTCCACGACGGCCTCGGCGAGCGCTACCGGCTGTCGCCGGGGCTCGAGCGGCTGGCGACGGCGGGCCGCCGGCTCGTGCGGCCGGGCCCCGACGGCGCCGACGAGGTCGACCCGGCCCTGCAGGACGCGTTCGGCCCGCCCGGCGCCCCGGGGGCACGCGACGCGGCGGGGGTGCTCGACGTCGTCCTCGCGGGCCTGACGACGGAGATCGGCGAGCTCCTCGACGAGCAGGTGGTCGACGCCGTCGAGGACGTCGACGTGTGCATGCTCCTCGGCGCGGGGTGGCCGCCGCACCTCGGCGGGATCACGCCGTACCTCGACCACGCGGGGTACGCCGCGCGGCTCCTGGGCCGCCGCTTCCACCCGCCCGGGGTGGCGAGCCTGCCCGCGCCCGGCGCGGACGAGGGGCGTCAGTAGCGCGGACGGAGCGCGTCAGTAGACGGTCAGCCCGCGCTCGCGGAACTGGCCGCGCACGCGCTCGACGAGCTCCGGCGTCGGCGGCCGGGTGTCGGCGAGCTCGTAGCGCATGCCGAGCGCGTCCCACTTGTCGCGGCCCATCTGGTGGAACGGCAGGACCTCCACCCGGGTCACCGTCGACAGCGTCGCGACGTACTCGGCGACGGCGGCGACGTTGGCCGGCTCGTCGGTCAGGCCGGGGACGAGCACGAAGCGCACCCAGGTCTCGATGCCGTGGTCGGCGACGCGGGCACCGAAGTCCAGGGTCGGCTGCAGGTCGCGGCCCGTGACGCGGCGGTAGGTCTCGGGCAGGCCGGACTTGACGTCGAGCAGCACGAGGTCGAGGTCGTCGAGCATGTCGTCGGTGCACGCGGAGCCGAGGAAGCCCGAGGTGTCGATGGCCGTGTGCACGCCGAGCTCCTTGGCGCCCCGCAGCAGGCGGCGGGTGAACGCGGGCTGCATGAGCGGCTCGCCGCCGGAGATCGTCAGCCCGCCGCCCGTGGCGCGGAACACCGGGCGGTAGCGCTCGACGCGCGTGAGCAGGTCGTCGGCGAGGACGGGCTCGCCCCGGCGCATCTCCATCGTGTCGGGGTTGTGGCAGTACAGGCACCGCAGCGGGCAGCCCGAGAGGAAGACCGTGAGGCGGGTGCCGGGCCCGTCGACGGCGGTCACGAGCTCCCACGAGTGCAGCGAGCCGAGGTCGCCCGCGCGGACGAGCGCGAAGGTCTCCGACCGGGGCGCCTCGTGCACCTCCAGGCCGGCCGTGCCGCTCGTCGTGCGCGCGGCCGCGCCGCCCACGAGCGGGGTGTCCCGCTCGACGATCGGGGCGCCGTGCTGGCCCGGGACGCCGAGGCCGGTGGTGCTCATGTCCTCAGTCTCCGCTGGTCATCCCATGAATACATGGGACGAATGTCCACGCCCGGCCCCCGCCGGGTGTGACCTGGGCCACAGCCCCGCGGAGAGGAGCGGAACGGAGCGCCGCCGCGGGCCGGACGCCCGACGGGAGCGCCGTGGTGTCACGGCGCTCCCGTCACGAGGTCGGCGGGTCCGACGCTGTCAGCGGGGCGTCAGAGCCCGCCGTGGAACGTCCGGGACAGCACGTCGAGCTGCTGCTCGCGGGTCAGCCGCACGAAGTTCACGGCGTACCCGGACACCCGGATCGTCAGCTGCGGGTACTTCTCCGGGTGCTCCATCGCGTCCTCGAGGGTCTCCCGGTTGAGGACGTTGATGTTCATGTGGAAGCCGCCGGAGACGTTGTACGCGTCGAGGAGGCCGACGAGGTTCGTCACCTGCTCCTCGCGGGTCCGCCCGAGGCCCGAGGGCACCACGGTGGACGTCAGCGAGATGCCGTCCTGCGCGTCGTCGTACGGGAGCTTGGCGACCGACAGCGCGCTGGCGAGCATGCCGTGCGCGTCGCGGCCGTTCATCGGGTTCGCGCCCGGCGCGAACGGCTCGCCGGCGCGGCGGCCGTCGGGCGTGTTGCCGGTGTGCTTGCCGTAGACGACGTTCGACGTGATCGTCAGCACGGACTGCGTGTGCTTGGCGTTCCGGTACGTCGGCTGGCGGCGGATCTTCTCCATGAAGGTCCGCACGAGGTCGACGGCGATCTGGTCGGCCCGGTCGTCGTCGTTGCCGTAGGTCGGGAACTCGCCCTCGACCTCGTAGTCGACGACGAGGCCGGTCTCGTCGCGCACCGGGCGCACGGTCGCGTACTTGATCGCCGACAGCGAGTCCGCGGCGACCGAGAGGCCGGCGATGCCGCAGGCCAGCGTCCGCAGGACGGTGCGGTCGTGCAGCGCCATCTCGATGCGCTCGTACGCGTACTTGTCGTGCATGTAGTGGATGCAGTTGA